>JAQWJZ010000018.1 GCA_029248105.1 Flavobacteriales bacterium | reverse complement strand
ATTAACTTATTGGCTGTCTCTATTGACTAATAAAATAGGTTAATTAGAAAATATAAACTGTACCGTATGTCTGCTTTTTTGTTCCAGAATAATTTTTTTATCGCCCACTACTCTATCAATAGCCGCTTGGTCGTAGTGTCTTATGGTGCATAGTGTTAAACCTTCATTGTAATGTACGCTGTACTCTTTTTGTAAGTCAGATAATAAGGGCTTAACCTTTTGAGAGTCGTTGTCCACACAGATAGAAAAACTGACCGCAGAGTTTTGCATCATATTAACTGCCACACCATATTTGGCAAACAATGAAAAAATATGACTCAAGTGATCTTCAACAATAAAAGATAAATCGTTAGCTGAAATGGAAATAAGTATTTGATTTTCTTTAATAATGAAAGAGGGCATAAAAGGTTTCATCTGGGCATCTTCAAAAATAACAGTGCCTTCATTTTGTGGGTTTAAAAACGATTTAACTTTCAAAGGGATATTCTTTTCTTTTAAAGGTTGAATGGTCTTAGGGTGTATGACCTTTGCACCAAAGTATGCCAATTCGATCGCTTCGGCAAATGAGAGTTGGTGTAGCAATTGAGCATCCTCAAAATAGCGAGGATCAGCGTTGAGCATTCCATCCACATCTTTCCATATAGTAATCTCTTCAGCATTAAGAACAAAACCCAAAATAGCTGCCGAAAAATCCGAACCTTCACGACCTAATGTTGTGGTGAAATTTTCAGAAGTGCAACCAATAAAGCCCTGGGTTAAATAAACACCCTTTGTCAATTGTTTACTGATTTGTTGGTGTGTCAAATCCCAATCGATACGAGCATTTCTGTAAGTGTTATCTGTTCGGATAATATCACGAGCATCTACCCACTTATTGGCAAAGCCTTCTTGCACTAAAAAAGCACTCACAATTTTGGTAGAAAGTAATTCGCCTACTGATACTATTTGGTCGTATTCATAGGCATAAGTTGATGTTGGCTTATCTTCAATAGCCCATTCTATCTCAATAAACAAGTTATTAACCTCATCAAAAATAGGATGAGAATTATCAAACAATTCGTTTAAAATTGAATAATGATAAGACTTCACTTCTTCTAAGTTAGCGTGATGATTTTGGTAGTAGTCATTAACAACTTGCTCAAGCATATTTGTAGCCTTTCCCATAGCTGATATCACAATTACCAATTCTTCGATTGACTCATTTTTCAATAATTGAGTAACTCTACGGATACCTTCTGCATCTTTCACCGATGCGCCACCAAACTTATATACCTTCATCGAATTGAAATGTTTTTAATTGTTCATGAGTCAGTTTGCCATTTAGCCATTCTGAGTGTATAGAGGCATCGTACTTTTTATAAAAACGAATAGCATCTTCATTCCAATCCAATACTTGCCAAACCATTCCTTTAACCTTGGATTGCTTGGCAATTCGTATGGTTTCTTCAAAAAGTTGAGCGCCAATTCCTTGACCTCTAAATTCTTCCTTTACTACGAAGTCTTCTAAAAATAAAAAGCGTCCTTTCCATGTCGAATATCTTATAAAATAAAACGACAAACCTATAATTTGACCTTTGTGTTCTGCTACAATAAACCAATAATAGGGATGCTTTCCAAAGCCATCTTCTTCTAATTCCTCTAAAGTCACACTAACCTCATCCAGCGCCTTTTCAAACTCGGCAAGTTCTTTAATGAGTTCTAAAACAGCAGCTAAATCTGCTTTTATCCCTTTTCTGATTTTTACATCCATAATCTAGGGGGCAAAGTTAATTATTTTTGAATGCATTTTATTTGTTTAAAAATTCGATATTTGTCGAATAAATTAAGCAATTCAAGATGGCTAAAATCACCACACTAGCAGAATTTATCACCGAACAACAAGTTTTAAAACCAGAAGCTACTGGTAACTTAACACGCTTACTCTATGATATATCCATAGCAGCTAAAATTGTAAATCGTGAAATTAATAAAGCTGGTTTAGTAGACATACTAGGTGAAGCGGGTGAAGATAACATTCAAGGCGAATCGGTCAAAAAATTAGATCTCTACGCCAACGATGCATTTATTTCTGCCCTAAACTCTGGCGGACAGTGTGCTGCTATTGCCTCAGAAGAAAATGAAGACATCATTATTTTAGACGGTCCAAAATCTAAAGAAGGTAGATACTTGGTATGTATGGATCCTTTAGATGGCTCATCAAACATTGATGTTAATGTTTCAGTTGGTACTATTTTCAACGTTCTAAAAAGAAAAGAAACCAACAAAGAAGTGACTGAAGATGAATTTTTTGTTAAAGGCACCGAGCAAGTAGCAGCAGGATACGTTATTTACGGTTCATCTACAATGTTGGTTTATACTACAGGTAATGGTGTTAATGGCTTTACACTCGACCCATCTATTGGTGAGTTTTGCATGTCACACCCCAATATTAAAACCCCACTGAATGGCGAAATTTTCTCCATAAATGAAGCCAACGAAAAAGTAATGCCTGAAGGGGTTAGAAAATACGCTCAATACTGTCACGAAACTAAAGACGGAAAGCGTACCCATACCGCTCGATTTATGGGTTCATTAGTAGCTGACTTTCACAGAAATATGCTCAAAGGCGGAATATATATATATCCCAATACGGATGCCGCACCAACAGGACGTTTACGCTTGTTGTATGAATGTGCACCATTAGCTTGGATTATTGAAGAAGCTGGAGGAAAAGCATCTGATGGCTTTCAGCGAATAATGGATATTGAAGCCAATGACCTCCATCAGCGTGTTCCATTTTTTATTGGCTCAACAGAGATGGTTGATAAAGCTGAATCATTTATGCAGGAAAAATAATTGAAACCGACAAGCCTATCTAATCATTATAAAGAACACCCTTGTCTGACGGCAATGGCAGATTGTTTCAGAGAAAACAATTCAGCCAAATTTCATCTTAAAAACCTAATCGGTGCGCAGACTGCACTTATTGCCGCGCACAGTATCCAAAAAATCAGAAGACCTCAACTATTTATCTTTAACGATAAGGAAGAAGCGGCTTATTTCTTGAATGATTTGGAAACCCTTTTGCAAAAGAAAGTGCTGTTTTATCCGAGCTCATATAGAAGACCTTATCAGCTAGAAGAAACAGACAATGCAAATGTTCTATTAAGAACGGAGGTTTTGAATAGCCTTAACCACCACAACTTACCTATAATAGTCAGCTACCCTGAAGCTATTTTTGAAAAGGTTATCAGTCAAGAGCAACTAAAAAATAATTCCTTTGATATTAAGCTAGGAGACAAAATATCCATTGATTTTTTAAACGAATGTCTTCAAGAATATAACTTCGAACGTGTCGATTTCGTAATAGAACCGGGTCAGTATTCTGTTCGAGGCGGAATAGTTGACGTCTTTTCTTTCTCTAGCGAATCCCCTTTTAGGATAGAATTTTTTGACGAAGAAATTGAAAGCATTAGAACATTTGACATCAATAGTCAGCGTTCTAAGGACAAACAAAAACAAATAAGCATAGTTCCCTTATTTCCTGTACTTAGTGATAATGCTTATGAAAGTATATTAGAGTTTTTACCCAAAAACTCTAAAGTATGGTTGGCCGATTGTGACCACACCAAGAAAAAGCTAAACGAAATTTTCGAAAAAGCAGGAAAACACTTTGACGGTCTGAAAGACAGCCCTGTAAAACATCTCAACCCAAAGAATATCTTTATTAGTGGTGATGACTTTTTGGAGCAGATTGAGGACTTTCCAGTTGTTGAATTTGGTCAACACCATTATTTCGATGCCGATGTCTCTTACGAATTCCGTTCATCCCCTCAGCCTGTTTTCAATAAGCAGTTTGATTTACTCGTTGACGACCTAGAAGATGCTCACGACAAAGGCTATCAAAACTTCATTCTGTGCAATGGCAAAGAACAAATTAGCCGTTTCGAAAGCTTGTTAAAAGACTACGATAAAGAGGTCCATTTCAAACCTATACTACTCAGTTTAAGTCAAGGTTTTGTGGATCATCAGCTTAAGCTGTGTTGTTACACCGATCATCAAATTTTTGAACGTTACCACAAGTTTCATCTCAAGACTAGCTTTGCCGACAACCAAGCCATTAGCTTACAGCAATTGAATAGTTTACAAGCTGGTGATTATGTTACCCACATTGACCACGGAATAGGTCGATTTGCAGGACTGCACACCATAGAGATAAACAATAAAAAACAAGAAGCAATAAAGCTACTATACAAAGATAATGACACCCTTTTTATAAGCATCCATTCTCTGCATAAGATAGCTAAATATAGTGGTAAAGATGGTGCTGAACCCAAAACCAACAAATTAGGTTCTGGTGCTTGGCAAAAGAAGAAAGCCAAAACCAAAAGTAGAGTTAAAACTATAGCTTACGACCTCATTCAATTGTATGCCAAACGTAAAGAACAAAAAGGCTTTGAGTTTTCGCCTGATAGCTTTTTACAATACGAGTTGGAGGCCTCGTTTATGTACGAAGACACACCTGACCAACATAAAGCGACTATTGATGTCAAGAGAGATATGGAAAGCCAAATGCCTATGGACAGGTTAGTATGTGGAGATGTTGGGTTTGGTAAAACAGAAGTAGCTATAAGAGCAGCATTTAAAGCCGTAGCAGACAACAAACAAGTCGTTATTTTAGTGCCTACTACCATATTGGCAATGCAACACGCCAAAACATTTGAAAAAAGATTGGAGGGTTTGCCATGTAAAGTCGATTACATTAACCGATTCAGAACAGCCAAAGAGCAAAGAGAAACTTTAAAAGCTGCTGCTGAAGGTGAAATAGATATTTTGATAGGTACGCATAGAATTGTTGGTAAAGATGTCAGCTTTAAAGATTTAGGACTTCTCATTATTGACGAGGAACAAAAATTTGGAGTAGCTGTAAAAGACAAGCTCAAGACCTTCAAAGCTAATGTTGATACGCTGACTTTGACTGCCACACCTATTCCTCGAACGCTTCAGTTTTCGCTAATGGGAGCTAGAGATTTATCAGTAATCAATACACCTCCACCAAATAGATATCCTGTTGAAACGGAAGTTTGCACATTTGATGAAGAAACCATTCGTGATGCCATCAGTTATGAAATCGCTCGTGGTGGGCAAGTCTATTTTGTTCACAATAGAATAGAAAATATCAAAGAAGTGGCTGGACTGATACAGCGACTTTGTCCTGACGCTAAAATTGGAACTGGTCACGGACAAATGGATGGCAAAAAGCTAGAAGAATTAATGCTTTCATTTATGAATAACGAATTTGATGTTTTGGTTTCTACCACTATCATTGAGAGCGGATTAGATATTCCTAACGCCAATACAATCCTAATCAATAATGCCAACAATTTTGGACTTAGCGACTTGCACCAAATGCGTGGGCGGGTTGGTCGTTCTAACAAAAAATCATTCTGTTACTTATTAGCCCCTCCAACCTATTCTCTTACAGCAGATGCTAGAAAACGACTCAATGCTCTAGAACAATTTTCTGAATTAGGTAGCGGGTTCAATATTTCTATGCGTGACTTGGATATTAGAGGCGCTGGCGACTTGCTAGGTGCTGAACAAAGTGGGTTTATCAGCGATATAGGTTTTGAGATGTATCAAAAAATATTAGATGAAGCCCTAAACGAATTGAAAGAAGAAGAATTCAAGGAATTGTATGCCGATCAGGATAAAGAAAGGGATTTTGTTGAAGAGTGTCAGTTGGATACAGATATGGAAATCTTAATCCCTAACGATTATGTCAATAGCATTAGTGAACGTCTCAAATTGTATAACGAACTGAGTGGACTATCAACTGAAGAAGAACTCATAGAATATGAAGCTAAACTTATTGACCGATTTGGACCATTGCCACTACAAGTAGAAGAGTTAATTTTATCGCTACAATTAAGATGGACAGGCAAATCAATAGGATTCCAACGCATATCATTAAAAAACAATCACCTTACTGGCTATTTCCCACCACAAGACAACCCCTATTTTCAATCCCCCACATTCGGCAAGGTCTTGGAATTTTTCAAGAAGAATCATCAGCATTGCGAGATGAAGGAGCTTAAAGGAAAATTGATTTTTAGAATAAAAGACATCAATAGCATCAACCAGGCCATAGTAAAGACGAATTCTATTTTAATGGCTTAATTCAATTTTAGTCATTAAATTTGTACCTCTTCACTAAACCTAACATCTACTTAAATGAAAAAAATTCTGTTTTTTTTGTTCATTTCATCAGTAACATTTGCACAATCTTTACCCAAAGGTTTTGCTCCTAACGAAAGGGAAAATGGGTTTCTCAAAAGCATTGGAATAACAGAAAACCCTTACCACAACCGATCTGTTTCGGCAAACATAAGTACAGAACCCCCTACAGAAGATGTACGTACAATGGCTGAATGGGAGGAGATACAAGCCCTAACTATCACTTGGAGCACCGACTACAACATTCAAGAAGAAGCTATTCTTACTCAAATTGTAGAAAATGCTATTGAACAAGCTCAAGTCGTTATTGTATGTGACGATGAAAATACCGTTGAATCTTACTTGCAAAATCAGGGTATAAACACCGAAAACGTAAGTTATATAAAAACCGACTTTAACAATATATGGATTAGAGACTACGGACAAAATACCGTCTATAAAAACGATGTAGGAGAAGCTATTCTTGTGGATTGGATTTATAACAGAAACAGACCTTATGACGACTTAGTAGCTGAAAAAGTAGCTGAATTTTTTGATATGAATATGCACAACACTACTCAAGATCCTTGGGACTTAATGGCTACAGGTGGCAACTTCATGAGTGACGGAATGGGCACTGCTTTTTCTTCAGAATTGATTATCGATGAAAATAGTGGCGGATATGCTTGGCAAGCATTTGGCGAAAATGTTTTCTACCCTAATCATTCCCAAGATGACATAAATGATATTTTGCAAGAATTTATGGGCATCAACAACTACATCATTATGGAGAACTTACCCTTTGATGGCATACATCACATTGATATGCATATGAAACTTCTTGACGAAGAAACGTTATTAATAGCCGAATATCCTGAAGGTGTAGCCGACGGACCACAAATTGAAGCTAACCTACAGTATGTGTTAGATAATTACAATTCTGCTTTTGGCACTCCGTACAAAGTTATTCGCATTCCAAGCCCACCAAGTTCTACAGGTAACTACCCTGACAACAATGGCTATTATAGAACATATACCAATTCTGTTTTTGTGAATAATACTCTACTCGTTCCATTCTACAGAACAGAGTACGATACCATAGCACAACGTATCTATGAAGATGCATTACCAGGCTATAACGTTGTAGGTATAGATGTCGATAACCAAGGAGCAAATCTAATTTCTTATAGCGGTGCTATTCACTGCATTACGCACTCAGTAGGCGTTGATGAACCATTACTTATTCAGCATCAGTCTTTAGAAGACACCTATCCATTGGATGAGTATAATATAACGGCTAGCATACAACACAACAGCGGTATAGCTTCTGCATCTTTATTTTGGACAACTGACCTTGAGCAGGGCTACCAAGAAATTCAAATGACAAATACACAAGACAACAATTGGCAAGGGAATATATCTGCCAATATTGAAGCTCCAAATAAAGTCTTTTATTACATTCAAGCAAACGCTAATTCAGGCAAATTCTTGAATCGTCCTTTACCAGCACCTCAAGGTTATTTTGATTTTAATGTTTTGGAAAACAATGCCACAAACATTTTGACTAAGACTAAGATTTCTAATGTTGAAATGAGCGTCTACCCTAATCCCGCTAGTGCAATAAGTTGTATTCCAATAAATTCTGATAAAGTCTTTAATGGAAAGCTAAGTATACAAAATGTAATGGGACAAGAAGTAGCCTTAATTCACAATGGTGAGTTTGTTAAAGGGCAAAAAAACTTCTTCATTCACGCTAATCACTTTCCTAAGGGTATGTATTTTATAGTACTAGAAAATGAGGGAATCCTTCTAAAGGAAAAATTACTTATTCAGTAATTATCTTCTTATAGCCTCTACAGGATCGAGCTTAGAAGCCGATAAGGCTGGTACAATTCCTGAAACGACACCTATAATAGCAGAAACACTCAATCCAAGGGCAATATTCTCAAAGGTTAAGTCAATAGAAAAATCTAAAAAATTGGTTACAAATTGAGTAAGCATAAAGACCAAAGTCAGTCCTAAAACACCACCTATTAAACAAAGGAAAACGGATTCAAATAGAAATTGATAAAGAATAAAATTGTTCTTAGCACCAAGCGACTTTTGAATACCAATCTGTTTAGTTCTTTCTTTAACAGAAACGAACATAATATTAGCTATTCCAAAGCCCCCTACCAAAATAGAAAAGCCTCCTATAATCCAACCGGCTAGTCCAATGATAGAAAATAAACCGTCTAGCTGACTACTAATCAAACTGATTTCATTCATAGCAAAGTTATCAGGCATTTTAGGCTTAAGCCTTCTAATTGAGCGCATTAATCCTGTCAGTTCATACTTGAGCTCTTCGTTAGAAACATCCCTTTTGGACTTGGCAATAATAGTCGGATTACTTCTTCTTTTGTTCATGATTTTCTGTCCGAAAGTTACAGGTATAACCACCGCATCGTCCAAAGAATTACCCGTTATGTCTTCACCTTCTTTAGAAAAAACACCTATCACAACAGCTTTTTCACCTCTTATTTTTATGACCTCGCCAATATTATCCAAATTATTGAGTAAAGCCAAAGCGACAGTATGTCCCAAAATGACATAATTTTTAGAACCTACTATTTCTTGTTCGGTAAAATATCTACCATAATCCAAATCAAAACTACGTATAGATTTCCAATCGTAGGTTACAGCCATAACCCCCACACCTTCAATACTATTATTCGAATACTTTAGGGTTCTGTTAGCGCTATTCATAAAGGCTATAGCTTCCGCTTTTTTGGATTTAGCTGCCAACTTCTTCATCTCATCCAATTTGACCTCAGGTCTGCTCATAAAATCCCACCATTTATATTCGCCACCGTCACTTGCTCCCCAAGGCCATTTCTGAATGTACAAGACATCACTACCTAACTTATTAATGCTATCACGCACATTTTTTTCCAAAGAATCTACAATAGTAAATACCGTAATGACTGCCAAAATACCGATAGTAACACCTAGCAAAGACAAAAACGTTCTTAGCTTATTGCTAATAATAGCATGCCAAGCAAAACGAAAACTTTCTAAAAAAATACGTAGTAAAATCATACTCACAAATGGATGGTTAAAGATAGGATTTTTTAAACGACTTGAAAGTTATCAACAAACAAGCAAAACCTTTTAATAGTGGTTGATAGTAAGTGAGTAAATAGGTAATATTGCATGGAAACACATCTAATTAATGGACAAGCACATACAGCCAAAAAACGCTTTAATTTCTGTCTTTTATAAAGACGGTCTAGCACCAATAGTTGAACAACTCAATAGATTAGGAGTTAACATATACTCTACTGGGGGCACACAGAAATTTATAGAAGACTTAAACGTTGAAGTCAACAGAGTTGAAGATTTAACGTCATACCCCTCTATATTAGGCGGAAGGGTGAAAACCTTACACCCTAAAATTTTTGGAGGAATTTTAAGCCGCCGTTCTTTAGATTCCGATAACGAACAGCTTGTTCAATATGATATTCCAGAGTTTGATATTGTTATTGTAGACCTATACCCTTTTGAAGAAACCGTTGCTTCAGGTGCTGACGAGCAGTCTATCATTGAAAAAATTGACATTGGTGGAATATCACTTATAAGAGCAGCAGCCAAAAATTTCAAAGATGTAATGGTCATATCTTCAAGAGATGATTATCAAGAATTTCATGATATTTTGAAAGAAAAAGATGGCACTGAACTAGAAGACAGAAAACTATTCGCATCAAAAGCATTTAACATTTCGTCTCACTACGATTCGGCTATATTTTCTTATTTCGATAACGGCAATACCGCTTTTAAATACAGTATGCCTAATGCCAATGGTTTGAGATACGGAGAGAACCCTCATCAGAAAGGAACTTTTTATGGTGACTTAGACGGCTTCTTCGATCAACTAAATGGGAAAGCACTATCGTACAATAACTTATTAGATGTAGATGCTGCTATTCATCTTATTTCAGAGTTTGAAGATACTACTTTTGCAATATTGAAACACAATAACGCTTGTGGAATAGCGTCAAGAAACAATCTAAAAGAGTCCTACCTTGCGGCACTTGCCGGAGATCCTATATCCGCTTTTGGTGGAATTCTGATTTGCAATGTAGAGCTAGACCTAGAAACGGCACAAGAAATAAACGCTTTATTTTGCGAAATAATCATAGCGCCATCGTATCAAAAAGAAGCCTTAGAAATCTTGAAATCCAAGAAAAATCGCATTATATTAGTGCAGAAGGAAACAAAGCTACCAACGAGACAATTTCGCACCATTTTAAATGGCGTTTTGGAACAAGATAAAGATGTGACCATTGACAGAGCTGAAGGAATGAAAACCGTAAGCAAAGAAAAGCCAAGCAGTCAACATTTATCAGAATTAGAGTTTGCTAGTAAAGTCTGTAAAAACACCAAATCTAATGCTATTGTTTTGGTAAAAGACAATCAGTTGTTAGCAAGTGGCGTAGGTCAAACTTCAAGAGTTGATGCCTTAAATCAAGCTATTAATAAGGCTAATCATTTCGATTTTGATTTGGAAGGTTGCGTAATGGCCTCCGATGCTTTTTTTCCTTTTGCCGATTGTGTGGAAATTGCACATAAAGCTGGTATAAAAGCAGTTGTTCAACCCGGAGGATCTATCAAAGATCAACTGTCGATTGACTACTGCGACGAAAACAATATGGTCATGGTAATGACCGGAACAAGACATTTTAAACACTAAAAGAAAAAGAATATGGGTTTTTTCGATTTTATGACGCAAGAGATTGCTATTGATTTAGGTACAGCAAACACTCTTATCATTCACAATGACAAAGTAGTTGTTGATGAACCCTCTATTGTAGCTAAAGACATTATTCAAAATAAAGTTGTTGCTATCGGGAAGAAAGCGCAGCAAATGCATGGAAAAACACACAGAACCATAGAAACAATTAGACCACTTAAAGATGGTGTAATTGCGGATTTCTCTGCCGCTGAGCAAATGATTAGAGGAATGATAAAAATGATACCCAGAAGGAAAAGTATCTTTTCTCCATCATTAAAAATGGTAGTTTGTATTCCATCTGGTATTACGGAAGTTGAAAAACGAGCCGTTAAAGATTCTGCAGAGCATGCCGGAGCCAAAGAGGTATTTCTTATTCACGAACCAATGGCAGCCGCTATTGGAATTGGAGTAGATGTGCTTGAACCAAAAGGAAACATGATTATCGACATAGGTGGTGGAACTTCAGAAATTGCCGTCATCTCACTAGGAGGCATCGTTACTGATAGGTCAATTCGAGTAGCTGGAGATAACTTCACTACTGATATTCGTATATATATGCGTAACCATCACAATATTGATATCGGTGAACGTATGGCTGAAAAAATTAAAATTAATGTGGGTGCCGCTCTTCAAGAATTGGAAGAACCACCAGCGAATTTTGCAGTTCACGGAAGAGATTTAATGAGTGGAATACCAAAAGAAATTATCGTTACCTATAAAGAAATTGCAAGAGCACTAGATCAAACCATATCGCAGATAGAACAGGCCGTACTTGCTGCTTTAGGGCAAACACCCCCTGAACTTTCTGCCGACATTTATAATACTGGTATTTATCTTACTGGTGGGGGCTCAATGCTTAGAGGATTGGATAAGCGTATTTCTCTAAAAACTAAACTTCCTGTTTACGTTGCCGAAGACCCTCTTAGAGCTGTTGCTAGAGGAACAGGTATTGCATTGAAGAATACAGAAAACTTCCCATTTTTAATTCGATAAACTATTGGATACAAAATGCGAAACCTATTAGAATTAATAAACAAACACAACCACTTACTTTTATTTATTCTACTAGAAAGCTTTTCTTTATTCCTTATTATTCAAAATAGCAATTTTCACAAAGCCGCATTTATAAATTCAACTAATGGCGTAACAGCTAATAGCTTCGCTATAATTAGCAATTTTAAAGACTATTTTTCTCTTAAAAAGATCAACGATTTACTTCTTTTAGAAAATGCTAAACTAAAAAGTTTAATCAGCTATCAGACGAATGACTCCATTAGCCGCAAAGACCCTTACCATTTTATTTCAGCAACTGTAATTAACAACTCCGTAGCGAAAGCCAACAACTACTTGACATTGGACAAAGGGGAAATTGACGGCATAAAAAGAGGCATGGGAGTTATTTCTGACAAAGGAGTTATTGGAATAGTCAAAGAAACATCAAAACGTTATAGCACGGTTCTATCTATTTTACATAGCCAAAGCAAACTAAGTGTAGCTATCAAAAAAAATAACCATTTTGGATCCTTACAATGGGACGGCAAAAACTATAAAAAGGCTCGAATTTATGATATACCATCGCACGTCAATTTAAATCTAGGCGACACTATCGTAACTAGTGGGTTTTCACACATCTTCCCTTCAAAAATTGAGCTAGGAATCATCAGTCAAATTGATACTGAAGAAGATGATAAATTTCATAAAATCAAAATAACATTCATAGAGGATTTAAAACAACTGAGATATGTAAACGTATGCCAATCGTTGAATAAAGAAGAAAAGGATAATCTTGAAACTGACTTAGATGAATAACATAACCATTAGACATAGCGTTCGATTTTTACTTTTTATATTCTTGCAAGTCTTTATCTTCAACAATATATTTTTCATGGGCTATATCAACCCCTATATTTACCTTCTATTTATCATATTATTACCCTTCAATAAGTCCAACAAGAATTTAAACCTAATTATAGCCTTATGCACGGGGCTTATTATAGATTCTTTTCAGAACTCTATGGGAATGCATGCCTTTGCTTGTGTTCTAATCGTTTATTTACGCAACCCTATTTTACTCCGATTAGTTCCACAGTTAAAAAACAAAACTCAAACTACTATTGAGTTTTCTATGCAAGAATTTGGGGTTCAAATAAGTGTCATTTACACAACCATATTGGTGTTTATTCATCACTTTGCATTATTTGCTATCGAAGCATTTAGATTTGACATTGGCAATGTTTTGCTTCGTACTATAGCGAGTGCACTAGTAAGCTCTATACTACTTATCATCTTTCAATTTTTGAATTCTAGAAATACTTCAAAGTGAAACAATACGAAAACAGAACGTATATAATTGGCGGCTTTTTTGGACTCGTTATACTCATCTTTATCATTCGTTTGTTCTCCATTCAAGTTTTAGATGATAGCTTTAAAACTTCCTCTGAAAATAATGTCATTAGAAAACAAACAGACTACCCAAGAAGAGGCTTGATTTATGACAGAAACAACGAACTCATAGTGTACAATGAGGCTGCTTACGACCTAATGATTACCCCAAAGCAAACCACTAAATTAGACACTGGGCTTATCTGTTCATTATTAGAGATAGATACTCTTAATTTGATGAATAGAATCGAAAAAGCTAGAAAATACTCTATGTACAAGGCTAGTATTTTAATGAAACAAATTTCCGTTGAAACGTACACTAAATTACAAGAGAATATGTTTCTGATGCCTGGTTTTTTTGTGCAAACCAGAACGCTAAGGAAATACCCTTTTTCTACCGCAAGTCATTTATTAGGCTATGTTGGAGAAGTAGGGCAAAAGACCGTAAAGAATAAGCCTTATTACAAAGAAGGCGACTATATTGGTATTAGCGGAATTGAAAAAGCCTATGAAGACAAACTCCGAGGAGATAAAGGCATTAAGTTACTTTTAAAAGATGTACACAACAATATCAAAGGTAGTTTTAACAATGGAAAATTTGATATTAAATCAAAGCCTGGCAAAAATTTACAATCGTCTATAGATATCCATCTTCAAAACTATGGCGAATTGCTAATGAAAAATAAAAGAGGTAGTATCGTTGCTTTAGAACCTTCAACAGGTGAAATTCTATGTCTTGTATCATCGCCAAATTACGACCCGAACAACCTAGTAGGCAGAAAACGTTCTGGAAATTATCTTGTATTGAATGAAGACACTATAAATAAGCCTTTGTTTAATAGAGCAACATTAGCACAATACCCCCCCGGATCAACTTTTAAATTGATAAATGCATTGATAGGGCTACAAGAAAAAGTAATCTATTCAGGAAGCAGGTTCGGTTGTGACGAAGGTTACGTATATGGTGAAGAAAAACGCAAGATGAAATGCCACCCTCATCGAACTCCCCTCAATTTAACTGAATCTATCTCAAACTCTTGCAATGCTTATTTTTGTAATGTATATAGAGCAATTATTGAAAAATACCCTAACACCTACGAAGGTTATGAAGTTTGGCGAAATTATGTCACAAGTTTTGGCTTAGGGAATTGGCTCAATAACGATTTACCAACTGGGCAGAAAGGTTTTGTTCCGACTCAAAATTTTTACGATAGAATTTATGGCAGAAACCGATGGAAATCATTAACCAATCTGTCACTTTCGATAGGTCAAGATGCACTACTAACCACTCCAATACAAATGGCTAATATGACGGCAGCAATAGCAAATAGAGGATATTATTTTACGCCGCACATTGTAAAATCTATTGACAATGATAGTATTGATAGCAGGTTTACTAAACCTTTATATACCATGATTGACTCTTCATTATTTGAAATTGTTATAAAAGGTATGCAAGAAGTGGTAGAAGATGAAGAGCTAGGTACTTCAAATATTGCCAAAATGGAAAACATTACAGTTTGTGGCAAAACAGGAACAGCACAGAATCCACATGGTGAAGACCATTCCATATTTATTGGCTTTGCCCCTAAAGACAATCCCAAAATAGCTTTGGCAGTATATGTAGAGAATGGAGGCTGGGGCTCAACATGGGCCGTTCCTATTGGTAGTCTAATGATAGAAAAATACCTAAACGATACCATAGAAAGAGGTGGCTTAGAGAAAAAGATAACAGAAGGAATAATAGAATATTAATGCGATTTAAGAGTCACATATTTGATAAAGTAGATTGGTGGACCGTACTAATGTATGTAGTATTGGTATTAATTGGCTGGTTAAATATTTATGCTGCTCTGTACAATGAGAATCATCAACTGATGGATTTCAGTCAAAAATATGGGCGTCAGCTAATTTGGCTTTCAATAGCTTTTGTGATTGCAATTTTTATTTTGTTTTTCAATTGGAAATTCTTTGAGGGGTTCGCCTATCTGATATACGCTCTATCTATCCTGAGCCTTTTAGGGGTTTTGTTTTTTGGTATTGAGATTAATGGTGCTAAGTCTTGGTTTGACTTTGGGTTTATGCGACTTCAACCTGCTGAGTTTGCTAAGGTGGCTTGTTGTTTAGCTATTGCAAAATTCTTGAGCAGACTCAATATGTCTCTAGAAAAATCTAAAAATAAAATCATAGCTACGGCTATTATTATACTGCCTGTTCTATGTATTATTCTTCAAAATGATACGGGGTCAGCACTGGTTTACGCTACCTTTATCCTTGTCCTTTATCGCTTTGGGCTACCTGCCACATTACTAATCATAGCTATAGTAACGACTATATTATTTGTAACATCTATCATAGTTTCCAAAATTGTACTTATAGTTATTTTGTCTGTTATTGCTGTTTTCTTTTTTATTATTTCTAATAGAAAACTTAGAGAACTCCTTATCATTTCATCGTTCTTAGCAATGAGTATTGGTTTTATTTTTAGCGTTGATTATGTCTTTGAACGTGTTTTAGAGCCTCATCATGTAACAAGAATAAAAGTACTGCTAGGGCAAGAAAGCGATCCCCATGGCGCAGGATACAATGTCAATCAATCTATGATAGCTATAGGTTCTGGTGGCTTTACTGGCAAAGGCTATCTTAATGGAACACAAACTAAATTTAACTTTGTTCCTGAACAAAGTACTGATTTTATTTTCTGTACGATTGGTGAAGAATGGGGGTTTCTAGGAAGCTCTTTATTACTGCTCCTATACCTCGCCTTTTTATTCCGTTTACTGTACTTAGCAGAGCGACAACGCTCCATATTTAGCAAAGTATTTGGCTATGGTGTGGTCAGTATCTTTTTCTTTCACATAGCTATTAACATAGCCATGACTATAGGTTTAGCTCCTGTTATTGGCATACCACTACCATTTATCAGTTATGGTGGATCTTCCTTATGGGGCTTTACTATTCTATTATTTATCTTCCTTAACTTGGATTCGTACAGGCTACAAATTCTGAGATAAAAAAAACCTCAACGACTAGCATTAAGGATTAGATTAATTTGTTAAACTCTCTACTAATAGAACTTTGATCTATTATCTTTTACATCATACAATTCAACAAGAGCTTGATAAGCTTGATAAGAAGATCTAGACTGCAAGTTGTTTACTATTGAGTTTTTTACACTTGAGTAATCAGCATTTTCAGGAGCTGAAATAACTTTATCAACCCTAAGCATGCATACTGAATTTCTACTTTTAAATATTCTAGAGGTTTGTCCTTCTTCAACAGCAAAAGCAGCACCTACAAAAGCTGGCTCATCACCTAAATTTGGAACTTGATTACTAGAAAAATTAAGCCCTTCAACATTTTTAACTGAAGAACCATATGTAGATGAGATATCTTCTAATGTCGAATAGTCAGATAATTCGTCCATTAATTTTTCAGATTTCTTGTTGTTACGGACAATAGTTTCAACCTCAGCTCTAACATCTTCTAAGTCAGTAAGACCTTCTTTCTTAATAGATGTTAAAGTGGCTACAACAATCTTATTTCCAAACTCAAACACATCTGAGACATTACCTACCTTAGAATCGTAAGCCCATCTAAC
Source organism: Flavobacteriales bacterium (assembly GCA_029248105.1). Taxonomy (NCBI): domain Bacteria; kingdom Pseudomonadati; phylum Bacteroidota; class Flavobacteriia; order Flavobacteriales; species Flavobacteriales bacterium. The sequence continues at coordinate 80,154 of JAQWJZ010000018.1, read as the reverse complement.
TAATTCTCTTGGATTCTCTAAACCAGGTATAGCAACGGTGTTTTCTTGTAATTCATCTGCAACCCTTTTAGAAAGGTTTTCAGCGATTGATGATTCATTAAATTGCTCGTAAGTAGTGTTCTCCGCCGCAAACTTACCTGCTTTGGCAAAAACTTCTTGGTAAGTAGCATTGCTATATTGAACTTGTCTATCTAAATAGGCAACTTTATACTTTTGTGAAGATCTAGATTTATCAACAACCTCAATAAGATGTACACCAAACTGAGTATTAACAACTACTAGCTCTCCTTTTTTGGCACTAAAACAAGCCTCATTAAATTGGTCAACCATCAAGCCTTCAGCAAACCAACCTAAATCACCGCCATTATTAGCCGAGCCTCTATCTTCAGAAAAAGTTTCTGCTAATGAAGCAAAAGATTGCCCCTTGCTAATAAGATTTTTTAGACTATCAATTTGAGCCTCTGCATCAGGTGTAGAAATTAATATATGTCTCGCCTCAACAGAATCAGGTCTTGACTCTTTGGCTACTAACTTAGCTAACCTAAGTGTATTAAATCCTTGTTGAAAAGGACCTACCACAGTACCTGTCTGAGAATTAGCTAACGACTTTACATCATCAGACAAAGCGCTTTCCCCAACGAAAACAACACGGTTAAAAACATCTGAATTTTTTCTGACAAATACATCATCTTCTGTTGTTTCAGAAAAATCAGCTTTGATATCTTCTATCCACTCCTGAGCATCTAATCTATCATCATTAGAGGGATTAACGTTGAATACAACGTAGTCTATTGCTCTAGATGCTTCTTGTTGGTATTTTTCGCTGTTATCTTTGATGTATGATTTTAGGTCAGAGTCACTTATTGTTACTAAACTGTCAGGAATTGTTTCAAAAGGAATTTGAACAAATGACACATTACGGATTTCACTCTGATTTTTTCTACTTAATTCTGCTTCCCAATCAGAGGCAGATAAGCCTTTAGCAATTAAAGCATTGTATTTGTTATTTTGTCTTTCAATACGGATTGCTTCTTCAAAGTTTAACCATTGCTGCATAGCCTGACCTGTCTCGTCATTATTGATATCTTCTTTGAGGAATTGTAATAACCTTGCTCTATCAAATTCTCCAGTCTCAGGATTAGTGAATGATTGTTTTACTGTAGGGTAAGGGTTTTCTCCTTGCACCATATCAAACAACTCGCCTGCACTAACCTCTAGGCCTAAGTCTGAAAATTCATTGTTTAAAATCGCCTCTCTAACAACTTGGTTCCAAACCGAGTTTCTAACTTGAGCAATATCAACATTTGGGTTTGATTGCCTTTGAGATTCTAAAGTCTGTTGTACTCTTTGCTCAAAAACTTGGTAATCTATTTCATCATCACCAACTTCTCCAACTACTAAATCTGTAGCTGATGAGGCACCGTTACTAGACGACATCAAATCGGTAAGGATAAATGCTAACATTGCGAATCCAATTACCACTAACAATAAACCTGAACGATTTCTAATATTTTCTAAACTAATCATACTTCATTTTTTTTACAAGATGGCGAATATACAAATGTTATATGATATATAAAATAGTAAGGTTAATCAGTTTTGACAAGACTTACTGCCTCTATTTTTGTATCGGACACTTCTTCAACAACTATGGTATAATTTCCAATATGTATCTCGGTGTTCTTTTCTGGTATTTCTTCCAATTGACTAATCAACAATCCACCTAAGGTTTCATACTCTTCAGACCTTGGTAAATCGAAGTGGTACTTATCATTAAGGTAATCGATTTCTAAACGTGCCGAAAATCGATAGTTTAAATCGTCAATCTTTATTTCTAAATCTTTTTCATTATCGTGTTCATCTTCAATTTCGCCTAATATTTCTTCTACAACATCTTCAATAGTAAGCATTCCAGAAGTTCCACCAAATTCATCAACCACAACGGCTACACCTTTTCTTTCTTTTATAAACAGTTCAAGCATATCGTTAGCCATCATACTTTCAGGGACATAAGGAATGGGTATAAGAATGGATTTTATGTTTTTGGGTGACTTAAACATCTCATTAGAGTGAGCGTAACCTATGATTTTATCAATATTGTCTTTATAGATAAGCACTTTTGAAAGTTTGGTGTCAATAAAAATCTTTAACAAATCTTCAATAGGCTTGAATACTTCAATTGCAACTATCTCTGTACGAGGCAACATACATTCTCGAACTTTAACACTTGAAAAATCAAGAGCGTTTTGTAAAATCTGAACTTCAACATCAAGGTTTTTATATTCCATTTCATTGGTATGCAGTTTTAGGTACTCTTCAAGGTCAACTTTACCAAAGACAGGTGAGTCTTCTACCAATACTAGCCCAAACAATTTAAGACCTCTTTTGGACAAGAAAAGTGTTACCCTCACTATAGGCGCTAATATAAAGTGAAAAAGATATAGAGGTACTACTAAGATTTTTAAGAACCGATTAGGGTTTAATCTAAAGAAAGCTTTAGGCAAAAATTCGGCAGTAACCAGTATTATAAGTGTCGATAAAAACGTCTGTATCAATAAAACTAAAAATGAAGACTGCGTATATACTTCAATTTTTGGCTCCAATATTTCTGCCATAGTTATACCATAAACTACTAAGGAAATATTATTACCAACTAGCATAGTAGCGATGTATTTCGATGGAGAATGTAAAATCTTTTGCAACAGTCGAGCTACGATAGAATTAGATTGTTTGTCAAGTTCTAACTTCAGCTTATTTGAGGAAATATATGCTATTTCCATTCCTGAGAAAAAGGCGGAAAGTAAAACTGAAGCAAATATGATTATCCAGCTATTCATTAGACTGATTTATAGTGATAGTACCTTTAATTTTTCGAATAGAATATTTAGAAAAGTTTTGATTAGAAACCAATCCTTGACCAAAAATGACTTCATTTTCTGTCGTTATTTTAACAAATTCATCGGTAAAAATCTCTTCTTTCTGCTTGTTCCAATTTAACTTTTCAGTTTCTAAAATATCGCCATCGACATTCCTAACAACGACATTGTTTTGAGCTAACATCAAATCTTTTTTGTCATCAACAATAGCGTAGTCAGCATTTAGCTCAGATTCTTTTTTACCGTTCACATCAAAAAACTGAACTTTTAAACCGTCTTTAAATTCTACATACGAATCTTCATCAGCATATCGATTCATAAGAGTAGCATTCAACAATACGCGAACTTTGGCCGAGTCGCTATAAATAATTTCACAATCTTTAATAGTTTCTATTGGAAAAGAAGCTTGGTTTTGAATAGAAATTTCATGAATTTTTTCCAAATCGTTAGAACATGCAATTATTAGCATTAAAAGACCTAAAGACAGAATCTTTCGGATAGTAATATGTGCTAATGGTACTATAAAAAAATTATTTAATTCTAACTTTAGTTGATTCATTTATCCAACAACCGACTTTATAAGAGTCTCCTTCTTTATAACCGTTAAAGAAGGCATCTTCATTATTAGGTAAATATTTAGAATATGTAGCAATTTTTTTAGCTGCTAAGTCGGCAACAGAGCTATCCATATTCTTGGCTGCAATAAACTTATCAATTGCTGCAGAATATAACATGGCAGACTCAAAAGTGTTTGAACCACATTCATTGGCAGATGCAGCATATATATCTCCAATAAGCAACATCGACTTTCCCCAACTAGGGCTAATCTCTAATGCTTTGTAGGCGTATGATCTAGCAGTAGAATTATTTCCTGACTTAAAATAAGCTGCCGACAAACCATAATAGCTATTCGCTTTATCGGCATCAACTTCAGTAAGATCTAACGATTGCTTGAAAAATGCAATGGCATCAGAAGATTTATTTTTCTTTATTGAAAGGTTACCCATATTGTAAGCCGAAAGTGCTGAAGGCTCAACTTCATGAAGTTTTCGAGCTGCAGAAAAATACACTTCGGCATCAGTACAATCTTTTTTATCTAGTACTTTAACTATACGCTTAAGAAGATTTAAATCGTCAGGAAACTCTTGATATTTGGCATCAAACATAGCTATTAGATCCTCACAGGTTGCAAATGGCACAAATAGCTTTTCTACATTTTCTGCGGCTTTAACATAGAACTTCTTACTTTTTGATTCAACAGAAATATTAACATCAAGATAATCTGCAACAACGGCATATACTTCTAGCACTTGTGATTTATCAAAGGATTTAGCCTTATATTTTTCTGTTGCGGCTTTGAAATAAGAAAACAAAGCTGAGGCTTTTGATTTAGTTTTTTGACCTTCAACAGATTGCTTTAAATACGAAAATGCTCTATCCAAGTCAGAAAAAGAATATTTCATCATATCAGAACCTTTTAATCCTAGTACATAGTCTTCTTTTCCAAAATTAGCAATTCTGTTATCATACAAGGTTTCTAAAGAGTCTAAGTAAGCCGTCTGTAGTTCTTTGTTGCCTTTATTCTTCTTGATTAGATATTTGAAAAGCTTAGCTCCATCTATGTAGATATTCTTTGTAGCTTTTGGACACAATTCATAAGCCTTTCTCCAAGGTGTTAAGGCATCATCATAGTTTTTTTGCTTCACATACTCTCGATACAAAGATATGTTAGTGACACATTGAACGCTATCAGAACCAAACTTGCTATCAGCAATAGGATTAGCACTCACCAAAACCGACATAAATGCCGCAAACAAAAACATTAAAATTTTCATATTAATTGTATTTTCTTTTAATAAACCAAATGTCGCTAAAAATAAAACCTATTTTAAATCGAGCAAATGACTCTTGTATTAAATTATTATCAGTTGTTCCCATTTTACCTAACTCTGCAGAGAGATTAAGAAGAGAGCCGCTTCGTTTTAAGGGCAAACCAAAACCAAAGGTGATTGCTTTCTCATCTAATTGTTGATTTCTCAAATTCAAATATGTTTCAGATGTATATACTCCTAAACGATAACGTACCATTTTATAGTATTTATTAATTGACTTTTTATCTGGAACAAATTCAAGACCCAACGACATTCTATTACTATTTTTTAAATCATCTGATTCGCCAAAGAGTTTGTATTCAGACCAATTATCACTTCTATAATCAGCCATCACTTTCCATTGATCATTATTTAAAGCCAAGCCAAAACCCATTGATGTAGGCAACTCTAAACTGCCATCTAATTGCTGGTCAAAACTTATTGTGTCTTCAATTATTTCAAAGTCACCAGAACTTCTAAAGGTTTCCACAAGAGCTGTTTTTTCAGCAGAAATCTCACCGCCATTATCTAATGTGAAGCCAAGTACTGAATTCCATTTCCCTAGTTTGGCCTTATAGATTAAACCAAAGTCAAAATAAAATCCATTGATATTTACATCGTCATTAATTCTAGAATTTAATATGCTCGTATCATCGAAAATGACTTTCCTGCTTGTATTTAGATTACCAAAGAGATAATTCATGTTAGCCCCAAGAGATATATTTCTGTGTATACTGATTGAATTACCAAAATAAAAGCGAGTTATCCCGCCATTGCCTTCAAACATTAGGTTGGCAGTTGGGTCAGTACTCACATCAGAAAAAGAATACGACATTTCAGAAAAAGGTAGCATTCCAACACTTGTCCCCCAAAACTTGGATAAGGGAAAAGAAAACATCAGATAATTAAACTTTGTTGAATTGACCACTTGATCTTGACTATTTGTTTCTAAGATTTTAGTGGTATGAAGCCCCCCTGTTTGCATAGTAAATCGCTGTGAATTTACTGACGAATAAGATGCAGGATTACTTATGTTTATTGATAGCGGGTCATAAATTGCAATCCCGACACCCCCCATTGCTGAGCGGTTTGCAGTAGAAAAGCTTTGCAGGTCACCTAAGCCGAAACGAGAGTACGGAGAGTTTGTCTCATTTTGCGCTATTAACGAAAAGGAAAAAAGCACAAAAGCTAAAATTCTAAAAATACGACTCATTGTAATCTAATATTTTGTTTAAACCTTCCATCAAAAGATTTGGGCTTGCAAATATGGTATTTTTTAATCCCTTATCAAAGAGTTTAACATTTCCACCAGTTACAACAACTTTAACGTCAGGATATTGCTCAATATAACGTTGAATTACACCATCTATTTCAGCTAAGACTCCATTTATTACCCCAGAGTGTATGGATTCCTCTGTATCACCTCCAATAAGTGCAGCTTTTTCTTCTGTTTTAAGCATCGGTAATTGACTTGTATATTGGTGTAAGGCACTGTATCTCATTCGAATCCCAGGAGATATACTCCCGCCTAAATATTCTTGTTCTGCATTAATAAAATCATACGTAATACAAGTTCCAGCATCGATAACTAACACATTGTGACCTGAATAATGAACTGTTGCCCCTACAACTAAAGCAATTCTATCATTACCTAAAGTATTGGGTGTTTTATAGCAATTCGAAACAGGTATAGGTGTAGTTGAATTTAACACCAACACGTCTTTTTTTTCTGATAAAGCACCATATTCGCTATCTTTTTTAACGGATGAAACGATCAGTCTATCACAATTGGAAGCTAGTTCTAATACACGTTCTACACTAACATTATTTTCCTTTAACACTAGGTCATCCCCTTCAAAAAGAGCTAGTTTAGTAATTGTATTACCTTCGTCTATTGTTATTTTTCTCCTTTGCAAAACGCTCCAAAGTTAATAAAAGCAAAAGCATCAGAAAATTATTTGTTGCAATAGATTTTTTTTTACATTTGCACCCACCTTAAAAGGTGCTATAGCTCAGTTGGTAGAGCAAAGGACTGAAAATCCTTGTGTCCCCGGTTCGAATCCTGGTAGCACCACTTTAAGCAACCCTCTTACTCTAGTAGTAAGAGGGTTTTTATTATTTAATTCCCTACATATCGCCAAAAATTTCAAATGGCTAAAAAAAGAAATAGAGTAATGTGTTCTCATCACATATTTATTTAATTTTACAAAATGATTGTATCGCTTATTACAATATGTGTTTCGACCTACTTAATCTGGAAAGCAAGTGAATCCTTTGACATTGCATCATCCTATCTAACTCGTAACCTTAGTGAAGGTATAAAAGGTCCAACAGTAAATGCAATAGCTAGTTCACTTCCTGAATTACTCATTTCATTTTTCTTTCTTTTTTACATAGGTGATTTGGAAGGATTTTCAGCGGGTTATGCAACAATAATAGGGAGTTCAATTTTTAATATCGCTATAATTCCCGCAATTTCTTTTTTGGTTATTTATTACAAAAAAGGGACTCCCCTGTTCCCTACCGATAAAAAAATTATTGAACAAGATGGTTTTTTCTTAATTATCACTGAGGTTGCCCTATTTGCAGGTCTTTATTTTGGCGGAATATCTATTTATCTTGCCGCAATTCTTATTCTTCTTTACTGCCTTTATATATTTTTGGTATTTCTCAAAAGAAATAAAAACATTTCCGGCGCATCATCAACTATTTCAGAAGAGCATGAGGAAACACTAATAGAAGAATCATCATTTTTAAGAACGATTATCACTATAAATATAGCTGCATTAATATCAAATAAAAAAACATTGAATACATGGAGCGCAAGTTTAATACTACTTATATCCCTTATCATAATTTCAATTGCTTGCAAAGAGTTGGTGACAAGTAGCGAACACCTATCTAGTCAATTGAATATGAATCTATTTTTCATAACCTTCTTTGTTGCTGCCGTTGCGTCAAGTATTCCTGATACTATTTTATCCATAAAAGATGCTAAAAACGAAAAGTATAAAGATGCTTTCTCTAATGCTTATGGCAGTAATATTTTCGATATATGCATAGGGATTGGACTTCCCGTCCTTGCTTATCTTATAGTGAATGACCAAGAGATAATTTCTACGACAACATCAGAAGAATCTAACAATATTGTTTTGTTATCCTCTGTATTACTGATTGCTTTCTCCATTCCTATAACCATAATTTATTGGCTAAGGTCCATTAACCTTTTAAGGTCACTATTTATCATTGGCTTATACCTCAGTTTTTTAGGCGTTATTTTTTACTTATCATAAATGATAAAAAAAGGAACAAAGCTATATAGCATCTTACACTTTAAATGCCCTCAATGTCATGAAGGAGATTTCTTTGTATCGAATGCTTATAATTTCAAAAAGGTAGGTGAACTTTATACAAATTGCTACAAGTGTAACTTGAAATTTAGCAAAGAACCGGGTTTTTATTTTGGCGCTATGTATATTTCTTATGCTATAGGCATCGCTATATTTATTGCATCCTATTCTGCTAATTGGCTTCTTAGATTAAATGCTTCTCTTTTACAAATACTATCATTTGTAGGGACTTTATTGTTGATTGGCACTCCATACCTTTTCCATCTGTCCAAAATAATTTGGGCTAATCTTTTTATTCATTATAAGGTCAAAAAATAACTTTTGAATTAAAAACATCCGTTCTAAGTGTAATTTGGACATTTAAAGCCTTTTATTATTAGTATAATTTAATATCTTTGATTAAATACTAAAAAAATATGTCTAAAATCAATGTTTCTGTCGATTGTGTAATTTTTGGGTTTGACGACTCAGAAAAAAAATTAAAAGTGTTAACAATTGAAAAAAAAGTTGACCCCTTTTCAAAACATGAACAAAAAAGAACTCAGTTTGCTATTCCTGGCGATCTTATTGAGTTAGATGAAGACATAGACCAAGCAGCCAATAGAATCCTTTACAGCCTGACCAAATTGGATAATTTATATTTGAAACAATTTAAGACCTTTGGTAGTCCAAGCCGTGTTCAAGAAGAAAAAGATAAAGAATGGCTTAAAAACTTCAGAGCAAACCCCAACGAAAGAGTAATAACAGTTGGATATGCATCAATTGTAAGAATGGAAGACTATAACCCTGAAGCTTCTTATTTTGCTCATGATGTTTGTTGGACAAATATTGAAAATATGCCTGAAATGGCCTTTGATCATAATTTAATTGTTAATGATGCTATCCAATTTTTAAGAAGGGAAATCAACCATGAAGTAACTTCAGAATTATTACCTAGAAAATTTACTTTATCGCAACTGCAAGAGCTATATGAAATCATTCTAGACGAAAAGTTAGATAAGAGAAACTTCAGAAAACAAATTATCAGTAAAGGGATTTTAGAAAAAACTAACGAAAAACAAAAAGGCGTTTCTCACAAACCTGCTGAATTATATAAATTCAACCAACAATAAGGATTTAGTTTTACCCAACTAATTCTTCAGCCTTCGCAAAAGCTAAAGATGCTGGCCCTAAAACATTCATTCTATCATCTAATAATTCGGAAACACCATAATGGATTTTTCCTTTGAAATCATTCAGTAATTGTGCTTCACAAAATCCTGAAATGATAGGCATATAGGCTCCCATTGATTTGGCAATATTCCCACAGAAAATAATTGCTTGAGGATTCAAGATATGAATAAAGTCTGCCATTTTTTGTCCCAACTTTTCAAATGTAAAATCAAGAATAGCCTGACATCTTGTGTCTCCATTTTTTGCTTTGTCAAAAATGGCTTTTACAGATGGGATTTGGGTAGGCTCGCTACTTTTTATCTCTTTCATATTGACTGCGTAAGATTTTTTAATCCCATTAGCAGAGACAACCGTTTCAAGACAGCCTACACCTCCACAATTACATTGTCTGTCTAAACCTTCTATCTTAGTGTGTCCGAACTCTCCAGCATATCCAAAAGCACCTTCAAATAGCTGATTATTAATAACTATACCACCGCCAAGACCTGTACCAATTGTTATTAGAGCAAAATCTTTATATTTTTTTCCTGCACCATAACGGTTCTCAGCCATAGCTGATGCATTGGCATCATTAATTAAATGAGTTTGTATATTAAGTACTTCTTCTATATGAACCTTTAAGTTGAAAGGCTTCAAATCATCCCAAGGAAAATTTACAGGACAAAAAGTTTCGGCACTAGAATCATAATTGGGCGCACCTATACCGATAGCTTCAACACTATACTCTAGTGTTAATGCCTCTATTTGATGAGTTAGACTGCCTATGTATTCGGCAAACGAATCGCTTGCTTTTGTTTTGAAAGAGCTTGTTTTAACAATGCCTTCTACTAAATCAACAACGGCCAACTCTGTATTTGTCCCCCCTATATCTACGCCAACTACTTTCATCTTATTATAGACTTTTAAAATGGTTTAATAAAATCTCTGCTGTTTTAAAATTAGTGGCAAGTGGAACTTGGTACACATCGCATAATCTTAACAGCATATTAATATCTGGTTCATGAGGGTGTTTCCCTAAAGGATCTCTTAAAAAAAGAACAGCCTCTATTTCATTACTTACAATTTGAGCAGCAATTTGGGCATCTCCACCTAGTGGACCCGACTCTACTGCGGTAACATCTAAATCAAATTCTATAACAATTTTAGAGGTGCTTTTTGTACAAACTATGGTGTGATTGCTTATCACATCTAATTTGGACTGTATAAATCCTCTAAGACGGTCTTTAGTACCATCATGTGCTATTATAGCTATCTTCATTGATTCGAATTAAGTTTGGATTGGACCTCTTGAGAAGCTTCCATTCTTATTTTGCCAATGATTAGCAATTCTGCACCTGCTTGATTCGTGCTCAATGGAATGTTTTCCAAATCACAGGTATTAAGCAGTTGGTTAATATCCTCATGATAAGGTTGTACGATAGTTGCATCTCTAAAAAAGAATACAATACCTACTTCGCCTTTTTTTATCATTTCTGTAATCTGAAGGTAACCACCATCAGATCCTTTATTAACGTGAAATAATGGTAAGTTTAGTTCTCCTTCTTCTAAGAAATCAGCAGTTCTACCTGTGGCAACAATTTCTCTACCAAAAAACCATGATTTTTTGCTCTTTAGAAATTCTAAGAGATTAGGCTTAAAGTTGTCGTGGGCTATTACTGCTATCTTACTCATTTTTATTAAATTTTTGTTAGTGCTTGTTCAGTAACGATTGAACATAAATCAATTAGTCGTGCTGAATAGCCAGACTCGTTATCATACCAAGAAACTAATTTAATCAAATTCCCGTCAACTTTTGTCAACTCAGCATCAATAATTGAAGATTCTTTTCTACCAACAATATCAATTGAAACTAATGGGTCAGAACTCACTGCCAAAATTCCGTTCATAGTAGTATTAGCAGCAGCTTGTAATAAATTATTTACCTCATCTACATTAGTTTCTTTTTCTGTAACACATATAAAATCAGTTATTGAACCACATGCAACGGGCACACGTAAAGCGATACCGTCTAACTTTCCATTCAAACTAGGTAATACCTTACCAACAGCAGAAGCCGCTCCTGTTTTTGTTGGTATAATTGAGTTCATTGCTGAACGTGCTCTTCTCAAATCTTTGTGAGGCATATCTTGCAAACTCTGATCGGCCGTAAATGCGTGAGTCGTAGTGATATAGCCAGATTTAATTCCAAAATTGTCGTTAATTACCTTTGCCATTGGCGCTAAGCAATTGGTAGTACAAGAAGCATTTGAAAACACAAAATCTTCCTCGGTAATAACCTCATTGTTCACACCTAAAACTATTGTTTTTGCATCAGGGGAAGGTGCCGAAATAACCACTTTTTTGGCTCCAGCAATTACATGTTGCAAAGCTTGTTCATTCTGCAAAAACCTTCCAGTAGATTCTAAAACCACATCCACATTCAAATCTTTCCAAGGTAATTCTTGTGGGTTTGGACATGAAAAAACAGGAACTTCTGTTGAATCAACCAAAATCTTGTTATCCGATGGGCTTACTTGGTTTGCTAGTACGCCGTGTGTAGAATCGTACTTTAATAAATGTGCTAATGTTTTAACATCTGTAAGATCGTTAATTGCTACGACCTCTATGTTTTCAGATTCTAGGGCCTGACGGAAAAAATTTCTGCCGATTCTACCAAATCCATTAATTGCTACTTTAATTTTTGTCATTTTATCTTGAAATAATTTTGTTTAACTTATATAAATCTTCGTTTATTTTTTTCTCTTTGTCTACCACATCTTGCATAGGAATCAGTACCGTTTCATTTTTAATTATACCTACCATATGCTTGTGGTTTTCCGACATTAACGCCTGAATAGCCGACAAGCCTAATCTACTAGCTATGACCCTATCCATAACTACTGGAGAGCCCCCTCTTTGAAGGTGACCTAGAATAGTAACCTTAGACTCATACTCAACGAATACTTCTTTTAAATCTTCAGCAATTTTGTAGGACGACCCATGGTTATTTCCTTCGGCTACTACAACAACACTTGACGATTTACTCAAGGACTTTCCTGTTTTCAAACGCTCTGCTAAATCTTTAATTTCGAACTGCTTTTCTGGGATTATAACAAAGCATGCTCCAGAGGCAATACTTGAATAAAGAGCTAGATTTCCGTTATCTCTACCCATTACCTCAACAAAAAACAATCGATTGTGAGAACGGGCCGTATCTCGAATTTTATCTACAGATTCAACTATAGTTTGTAGGGCGGTTTGAAATCCAATTGAATTGTCAGTACCATAAATATCATTATCAATAGACGCAGGAATACCAACACATGGAAAATCAAATTGGCTAGCAAATACATTAGCTCCTGTAATAGAACCGTTACCACCAATAACGACAAGCGCCTCTACACCAGAAGCAATTAAATTGTTGTAGGCTTTTTCTCGAACTTCAGCTTTATGAAAATCTAAGGAACGAGCGGTCTTTAAAACAGTACCTCCAACCTCAAGAATATTACTAACTGAACGCATTTCAAGTACCTTGAAATCATTTTCTATGACTCCTTGATAACCACGAAAATAACCAATACACTCTATGCCGTGATAATTAGCAGAACGAACAACACTCCTAAGTGCTGCGTTCATGCCCGGAGAATCTCCTCCTGAAGTTATGATTGCTATTTTTTTGATAACTTAATGTATATTTTGAGCAAAGATATACTAAAAAGTGTAAAAACAACACTAACCAAGACAAAATTGTTACAGCTTTAAGTGAAAATGACATTTTCAATCCTATTTAAGGTTGATTTTCTTTCATAAATAGATATGACTATTAAAAGCATCAACAAATTGTACATACTGTCTTCAATGGGAATGTTCAATATTCGAAGACCAATTATCTGACTTGAGCTATAACTAACGATTGGTGTTTCATTGAAACTACCAGTTAAAAAGCCGTTTATAATCAAAAAAGGAATCAGCGAAACAAAATAGGTTCTAAAAAAAGTTCCTATCCAGTTAGGCTTATGAATTGCCAAAATAAAAAGCGAAAGTGAGGTTAGGCTAAAGCATATAAGGGTATATAATCTGTCTGAGTAAATAACTGAAAAGAAGGCTAATATACAGGCCAAAGAATATGCAATTTTAATATAGCTACCTGAATCTAATTGCTTATTAAAAAAGTAATTTAACACCTCATGTATAAATACACAGGCAAATGGAATGATTATAAAAAACAACCATTCTTCTAAAGGCAATAGGAAAAACTTTATTCCACAGATATAATCACTATTAAACTGCCATACTGACAAATCAGTAAACCAGATATCCCATGGAATAAACAATATCATCATCACAATTATAGAGGGCAAAAGACGAGACCACTTGCTGTAATAATTTATTCGCCTTTCGAAACTCTGAGCTAATGGATAAGCTAGAGAGAAAATCATTAAAATGAAATAGAAAAAATGATGTTCTAAAAATTCCATTATTAAAAATTAAATGATTGTAGGGTAAAGAATAAAACTTGAGATATAATCAAGCCAAAACCCAATTTAGCATTAAATTTTATTCGATTAAAACTCAATATCCAATTCATGAACATAGCCACTAAAAACCACATGATATAGTTTTGAGTTGGTATAGCACCACCTTGCCAATGCCAAAAATCTAAGCGTATTGCCACAGGCTCAATCATTAGGTCTAATAACACCATAATGACTGAAGAAAGTACTATCTTATATATGGGCTTAGTCACAAAATAGGAGCTTACCGCAAAAGAAGACACAGCTAAAAGTATCCAGTTTATTCCAATAATAATCGGAACCTCAAGAAGCTGAAAGCCGAGCGTTGCTCCATAGTCGTATTCGCCAAATAACACGCCTGAATAAACGCCTAACACCTCTACAAGATAGCCGATAATAAATAGAAACGAGATAACTTTGTAGAAGTTAAATGAAAAGTCATTGTTAGCCCAAACCAACAAAAGGAAAGATAACGTCAAATTCATTGGAGTTAGAGAAAGAAATAAAGGCTTAAGCGACTCAAATGACAAAGCAAGCCCTCCTACAGCATGTAGGATAAAAAGTATAACAATTACAATGTTTTCCTTAGTCCAACTCATTAGTTAAGTGATTCAAAAAAGCCATCTATAATTTTAGCAGAAGACAGTGCTAATGGTATTCCACCACCAGGATGAACGCTTCCACCACAAAAATATAGGCCTTTAATATCATTAGAAAAATTAGAATGACGAAAGAAAGCTGCCATCTTATTATTAGAAGCTGTACCATAAAGCGAGCCTTGATAAGATGCCGTTTTAGATTCAATCGTTCTTGGTTCTAAAATTTCCTCCGTTAAGATAAGAGATTCTATATTTGTTTGCAATTCTTTTGACAGTTTTTGCAAAATATTTATTCTGGCTTTTGCGATTAGACTATCCCAATCCTGTCCTTTATTAGCAGGAACATTAATCATCACGAACCAATTTTCACAACCTTCAGGGGCATCAGATTTATTTTTCTTTGAAGTAATATTGACATATACTGTAGGGTCGTAATAAATGTCTTTTCCATCTTGTAATGCATTAAACTCTGCCTTATAATCATCAGAAAAAAATAGGTTATGTAAGTCCAAATTTTCAAAGGATTTGTTCATACCCCAATAGAAAATCAGAGCCGACGTAGAACGCTCTTGTTTTAATATTTTCATGGGTTTTTTATACTCTTTGAGTAATGTATCATAGACAAAATAAACATCTAGGTTTGATACTACGTAATCCGACATTACTTTTTCACCATTAATCTCTACTCCTATAGTTTTTTTATCCTTTACTAATATTTTGGTAACCTTTGTACTCAAATGAAACCTTACACCCAAAGATTGAGCCAATTCAAATAAAGAATTAGCTATGGAATACATGCCATTTTTCGGAAAATAAGCCCCTTTATTGAATTCAAGATGAGGGATAATATTAAGTATTGACGGTGCCACATAAGGATTAGAACCGTTGTAGGTGGCGTATCTATCAAATAACTGAGTCATTTTTTCATTTTTCAATGCTTTGAAATTGGCAGAATGCATACTTGAAAACAAACCCAAAAAGGGCAACTTAAGAAAGGATTTTAAGACCTTGAAAGAACAATAAGATTTTAATTTATGTAATGAGCGTTCAAGAAAGATGAAAGCTGTAGCATCATAAATATAGGCGCTTTTTTTTAGATGATTTTTGACATCTTCAGAACGGACACCTGTTTGCTTGGCAGATTCTTCAGCAAACTTATTTATATCAGAAAAACCTCTCAAGAAAGTGCCATCGGGATAAAAATATCTACAACTTTCATCTAAGCGTTGATAATTGAAAAAATCTCTTGGATTTTTGTCTGCTAAACGATACAGTTCATCGACAAGTTCAGGCATCGTGAATAATGAAGGCCCCGCATCAAAACGAAAACCATTAGAATTAATTTGGGATAATTTACCTCCAACATATGGGTTAGACTCAAAGACATCTACAGAATATCCTTTAATAGATAATCGAATAGCTGTAGCTAATCCCCCAATTCCTGCTCCAATTACTACAACTTTTTCAGTTTTACTCACACACATGTTTTATAACGGTCAATAGCTTCAAGTCTAGATTGTTTAGCATCTACAACTTTACGAACTCTGTACAACCCATTTTCCTCCATCTCATTAATCCATTTTTTACAATAAGTTAATTTTGGGTCATACCTTTCTAACTGTGTGTTTGGATTAAAAACTCTAAAATAAGGTGCAGAATCACAACCTGTACCAGCAACCCATTGCCAATTACCATTGTTTGATGCTAGATCATAATCCATTAATGCAGAAGCAAAATAAGCTTCTCCTAGACGCCAATCGATGCCTAAGTTTTTGACTAAAAAAGAGGCTGTAATCATGCGTACCCTATTGTGCATATAGCCAGTTTCAAAAAGCTGACGCATACCTGCATCAACAATAGGAAAACCTGTTTCTCCGTACTTCCACTTGATATACAAATCGGGGTTATTCCATTTTATATTATTATATTTTTCTCTAAAGCAACTCGTTACAATTTTAGGATAATGCCAAAGTATTTGAGCATAAAATGAACGCCAAATTAATTCATTTAAAAACGTGTCAGAATATTGATAGGCTATTTTTGAAACCTCTCTTATACTTAAAAAGCCAAACCTCAAATGCACAGATGCATTACTGGTTCCATTTAGGTTTGGATCATTCCTACTAGCATCATATTCGAGCAATGAACGGTAGGTTAAATTTGGCTTGTGTAAGATATAATCTGTGTAATCAAATCCAATATCTTCAATAGTTTCAACACATGGCAATTCGTTTGAAGTTTTGCATTTATGCAATAGGGTATCTGAGGGGAAAGGCTGAGTCATTGAAGCTCTAAACTGTGCTTTCCATTTTTTCATATAATAGGTGTAAACAGAGTAAACTTTGCCCGTATCTGTTAAGACTTCGTCTTTTTCAAAAATAACATGATCTTTGAAGGAACGAAATTTTACCTTTTTTTTAATCATTGATGTTTTTATCGACTGATCTCTTTGGATAGCGTAAGGTTCATAATCCCTATTGGCAAATATAGCTTCATAAGGCACCTTTTCTAAAAGGTCATTGAAAATCGATTTTGGATTACCATAATAGACATGAATTTTTTTATTGTGTTTAGCAAGTTCTTTATTTAACTCTTTTAAGCGATCAAAAAGAAGACTCACACGTCTATCATTTTCATCAAGCTTATCTAAAATATTGATATCAAAGATGAAAACAGGAAGAACAGATTTAGATTTACTCAAGGCTTGAAAAAAACCATGATTATCATGCAATCTCAAGTCTCGCCTAAACCAAAATATACTTAGATTATAATTCATGACTTCATTAATTCTTTATTAATAGCACTTTCTAAAGTAGGATAATCGTACTTAAATCCAGTGCTTAAAAGCTTATCAACTGAGAGTGAGCAGCCACCCACAAGGATAATACTTCTTCCCCCAAAAATCAATCTTAAAACAAATAATGGCAATTTTATGAGAATAGCATACTTTGCTACTTTAGACTTTATAAATTTCATAAAGTCATATTGAGTCCATTTTTGTTTTGAGGCCATATTATAAGCTCCACTGACCGACCGATTCTCGATGGCATAATATACGAATTTTGCTGCATCCTCTATATGTATCCATTCAATGGATTGTATTCCATTTCCAAACACAACACCCATACCCAAGCGCATAGATAAAATTGTAGGCTGTAAAAAACCAGCATCTTTGCTTAAAAGCAGAGATATTCTCATTTGAATTACTCTACTGCCTAGTGTCTCAAATTGTTGAGCAGCAGACTCCCAATCAACACACATTTTAGAGAGCCAATCGTCAGCAGGAGAGTCTTCTTCTGATTGGATACCCTGGGCATCAATACCATAGAAGCCAAGTGCTGAAGCGGAAACAAATGTTTTTGGATTTACTCCTAAAGATTTACACCGTTCATATAATAAATCAGCCGCATCTATCCTACTTTCATACATTAAGTCCTTGTTTTTTTCCGTCCAAGGCTTCATGATGTTATAACCTGAAAGATGAATGATATGCTGACAGTCTAACAATGCATTTTTGTCAATTAATTTTTCAGAAATATTCCAATAAAAGACGTCCTTATTATCTACCTTTCGCTTATTGGTCGATAATGCAATAACTTCATAGCCTTGAGATATGAGTATTCGTTTTACCCGAATTGCTAATGAGCCACTTGCTCCTGTAATAAGTACTTTTTCTGCCATCTTAAAATTCTATTAATAGCCCAATACTAGGAAGTACTGTTCCTGACTCATTAATAATTTCGTAAAGAGAATATTGATTACTGTCTTGTGCTGTATATACTTGATTGCCAATTTCAGGGTCAATACCTACTTCGGATGGCAGTTGTATCTTGAAGTTATATAAATTTTCCACATCTATGTAGGCATTCAAACTCCACTTGTTGAAATACCATTTTTTATCCAATCGCAAGTCAACACCATGAACATTGTTTAAACGTTCAGTATTCAAAGCATCGTAACTTAACACTCCTCTTCGATTTTTATCCCAAACACCTTTATCACTGGAGGTAACTAAATCGATAGGAGTATAAGGTGCTCCGCCAGAGTAACGGAATTTTAGCCCTAGTTCAATATTTCTTTTGAATTTTTTACCGGCAGTCATATTAAAAATAAAACGATTATCCCAAGCCGAAGGAATAAGCTCACCATTTTTATCTTCGAACTCACTTCTATAATAAGTCACAGACATAATACCGTAAACCGATGAGCTTAGTTTTTGTTGAGCTAAAAACTCTACCCCATAACTTCTGCCTTTAGAGATGGAAGAAATATCCTCGTTACCGATTACACCAAAGTCACCACCCAAATTGGCTAAAGAAATACTATCAATAATAGAAAAAGGATAGTTATCGTATTGCTTATAGAACGTCTCAAGCGTTACTTTACTGTAATTAGAAGGGTTGAATTCTAAACCAAAGACGGCATGGTCGCATTGAATATATTCAACATCTTGATTTTCGAAATTATTATTTAACCCATACCCCAAAATTGTATAAGCTGGTAACTGATAATACCTCCCTAAGTTAGCGTTTACACTTGCTTTTTGTGAAAGATTATATGCCAAAGAGAGTCGAGGTGAAAAATTAGGAGTTGTTGAATTCTCTGTAAAACTATTCCCATCTATTCTAAAACCAAAAGATGTTACTAACCTATCAACCAAATAAGTCTTACTCAATTGAGCAAAAGCACCGTATTTAATAAAATGCAAATCTGCTTCCACTAGAACTGGAATAATAGAAGTTCCTGAAGTAATAGTTTGATTTGTTGAATTTAAATAGGTAGCATCTTCTAGATTTAACCCTACGTTAAATTTAACATCACTTCTTCTAAAATTATACTCTATTCTGGCTTTATTTTCTATTTCTTGAGATTCATAATCTAATAGTTTTTCCGATGTTTCGTCTGCATAGTCAGCATACTTTACTGCCGTATTATTGAGGTGGCTACGACTCAATACAACAAATAAATTAGAGTTATCAAAAAAACGTTTCCATGTTCCACCAAGGGTATAATTCCATTGCTCATTTACGGGCAAGTTATTCAGCGTATATTCATTTTGAGCAAGTTGTTGAAGGTCATCGATACCCTCATTAGCTTCTGGGTTAAGTGTAAATTCATCAATAGCTGCCAAAGCAATAATATTAAATTGATTTTTAGCATCTGGCTTGTGAGTATACTTAAATTGCAAATCGTTGTAAGTAGGCAAAAAAGGCAATTGCAGTGCTTTGAATAAAAACTGCAAATAGGAACGTCTTGCTGACAACAACATAGTAGATTTTTCTGATAAAGGAGTGCTTATCGTTAAACCCGCATCACTTGAACCCAACATAAATGATGCGCTCAATTCTTCATCACTTCCTTCAATTTGTTTAAGTTCCATTACAGAGCTCAAAGCATTTCCTCTATTTGCAGGAAAAGCTCCTGAATAAAAATCTACTTCTCTAATAAAATTGACATTCAAAATGCCTACCGGACCACCTGAAGACCCTTGTGTGGCAAAGTGATTGATGTTAGGTATTTCAACACCATCGAGAAAAAAACGATTTTCATTGGGTGCGCCACCACGAATTACAATATCATTCCTAAAAGATGGCGAACTAGAAACGCCTGGTAAATTGGCTATTACCTTTGAAATATCACGATTTCCTCCTGGGCTTCTTAATATTTCAGATGCATTAATTGTCCTTAAACTAGTAGGGCTTTCTTCTGTTTTATTAAACGTATTGGCAGTAACCTGAACCTCATCAATAATTTGAGCGTTTTCTGTTAAGAAAAAATCTAATCTTAAATTCTTATTTGGAGTTAATTGTATCTCTGTTTTTAAATCCGTGTTAAAGCCGATGTAACTACACTTAAAGTTATATATACCAGGAGTAATATCAAGCAATTCAAAATTTCCATCAATATCTGTGGTTGCTCCCTTTGAAGTCCCATCAATTATAACATTTGCAAAAGGAATTGCCTCATTATTTAGGGCATTTTTAACGCTACCATATACCCTCACAGTCTGGGCATTTGAATAAAAAATAAGACACGTAAAAATTAAGGATAAGTAATACTTCATAAGTTGTTAGGTTGATTGAATATTTAAAATAGTTATTTCAGGCATAATTCCTACTCTTCCAGGATAACCCAAATGACCTATACCTCTATTGACGTAAAGGTATTGCTCTTTGTTTTGGTAAAGACCAGCCCAAAATTTATACTTCCATTGCGAAGGGCTCCATTTTACGCCGCCAATTTCAATACCAAACTGCATTCCATGAGTATGCCCTGCTAATTGTAAGTCTACTTGTTTAGAGAAAGGAATAACCTTGTTAGTCCAATGTGTAGGATCATGAGAAAGTAAAAAAGTTGGAATACCTTCTTTAGCCGATAGCATGGCTTTTTCTAAATCACCGTATTTTGAAAACCTACCATCGCCCCAATTCTCTACTCCGACTACATTTATTTCTAATCCATCCAGACTAAGCATCTCGGTTTCATTGAGTAAAAGTTTGAAATCCGAATTTGCAAAATGCGATTTTATCTCATCAAAATTCCTTTGCCATTTGGAACGACCGTCTTCAGAATTTAAATCTAAACCAACATAGTCTGCATAATCGTGATTTCCCAAAACTGCAAATTTACCATACTTCGATTTGAGCTGCTTTAATGTGTCAACAAATGGCTCGGCTTCTTTAGCATGATTATTGACCAAATCTCCTGTAAAAAATATCAAGTCAGGCTTTTCTTCATTGATTAATTCTACCGCTTCCAAAAGCTTATCTTTTCTTTGAAAACTACCCAAATGCAAATCCGAAATCTGAACAATCTTCAAAGGCTTAGATCCTTTAGGAAAGTTGTTTAGTGATAAATCAACTATGTGTTTTTTAAAATTAAACCTGCCTACAAGAATTCCATATGAAAACAGTGAAAAAGTTAATGCCCCAATACCTAAAGCTGTATTTTTTAAAAAATCTATTCTGCTAATTGGCTGACCACCTAGAGATAAGCTTTTATTTACAAAAATGGATTGATACAAATACTTAAATAGACGAATAACATCATCAATCAACAAAGGTAAAATCATTGCTAATTTGGATGCAATTATGGTAAACACAAAACCAAAAATAATTACCAAATAATTGGGGTAAAGTGTCATATTGGTATTTATAGCTGGGTAATACATCAAAGCAATAGTAATTGCAGTAATGAGCCAAAAGCCATATTTAAATATTGGATTTCCTGTAATTTGACTTTTAAACGCCGACCATACATAAATGTCGATACTTAAAATGAAAGCTATGAGTATTGTTGTAAAAATAATTCTAGCCATTTTTTATCTTTTCTGTTTTTTTAAATTCAACGTCCAAAGTTGTAAAATAATTATCTACAATTTGTACGAATTTCTCCTTTTTTTGGCTTGACATTTTATCATACATAGAAACCATAAATTTCATTCTTATGTTTTTATTAAAGACATCCCTGTGTTTATCTATAAACTGCCAGTATAATGCGTCCCATGTATCTTGCCATTCATCCTTTTTGTAATTACTCATTTTTCTCAAATAGTTACTACTACTTATGTACGGCTTAGTAGACATGAGTCCACCGTCAGCAAATTGACTCATGCCATATACATTAGGCACCATCACCCAATCGTAAGCATCAATAAATAACTCCATAAACCAACGGTAAATTTCATCTGGATCAAACTCACACAACAACATGAAATTGCCTAATACCATCAACCGTTCTATATGATGAGCATAAGCTGTTTTTAGTATCTTTTTTATGGTTGTGTCAATGGGCACTATTCCTGTAGTGCCATCATAAAAAGAAGGTGGTATTTTACGACTATGTTGAAAGAAATTACGGTTTCTTTCTTCAGTACCTTTAGCAACATATATTCCTCTTATAAATTCTCTCCAACCAATAATTTGACGGATAAATCCTTCTAAGGAATTAAGGGGGATTTCATTGGTCTGGCTATAAGCCAACACAGCATCTATAATTTGCGCAGGAGTTATTAAACCCACATTAAGCATGGGCGTAAGAATACTATGATTAAGAAAGTGTTCTTTGTCTACAATAGCATCTTCATAAATACCAAAGTCATAAAATCGTTGGTCAAAGAAGTCATTAAGCCATTTTGATGTTTGAGCAAAATCATTGGGGTAAATAGGATTATCGGACAGTTGACCAAGATTATCAGAAAAATTCTGATTGACATAGGTTACAGCCTCCGAATAAAATTCGTTGGACGGCAAAGGCCTGAATTTGGGCGCTTCTTTATCTTTAGGATACTTCTTTCTATTATCGGTGTCATAGCTCCATTTACCGCCTGTGGGTGAAGCATTTTTATCTATTAATATCCTTAATTTTTTACGTTGCTCAATGTAAAAAGAGGTTTGAAAATACTTCTTCTTGGTCGCCTTAAAAAAGTCTGAATATTCATCTGATAGATTAATAAAATATGGACTTTCATAGATGGTACAAAGCATATCTTTAGCCCCCTCTGACAATCTTTTTTCAAGCCAATCATCAACTGGATTAATGATGTGTATTTCACGCACACCTTTGTCGATTAGTTCAGGTATCAATAGGCGAATGTCTGAAGTTGTTTCATTAGCTTGAACATAGATTACTTTTTTGCCTTTTGACTCAAGATAAGATTGATAAAACTTCATACTTGCTCTATGGAAAGCCAGTTTTTGTTTATGAAAATTGTAGTGTTTAAAAAATAGGTATTCCTCAACAAGGTATATAGGGAAGTTATTATCTAACAAATCACTTTGCTGAAATAACTGATGAGGAAAAATAATATTTACACTATTCATTACTAATTACTTTTATTTCTTCTACAGCGTTGGCTACAGTATTTAACATCCTCCCATACTCTTTCCCACTTTTTTCGCCAAGAGAAAGGTCTCTGACAAACGGTACAAATTTTATGTGGCAAAGGCTTTTTCAAAATTTATCGAAAATCAGGTAATTCGTTAGCCCTAGCATATGGAAATTGCCCTATCCTTTCTAGCCTATAGTAGCTATTTAACCCTCCTATTCCAACGTCATTCAATAACTCCAAATTGATTTGACCATCATCCTCTACAGCCACATCGTCAATCCACAAATGTTGTATAGAACCAATTACCATCATACAATTGTTTAATTCTATTGGTAACATATCTTCTAATTGCATTGCTAGCTTAACACGACTTTCCTTGACAAAAGGTGCTTGAAAGTCGAACAAAAATTCTTCAGTAAAATTGCATTTATCAAATTCAGATTCATCTTTATCAAATTTTGCTGACGTATAATGAGCGTTCTCAATAAAATCTGTATGAATGTGGTTTATAGTGTAACACTTATTCTGCAAAATATTATCATAAGTATCTCGCCTCACTTCATGTTGAGGACGCAAGACGAATCCCAAAAGAGCAGGATTACTTCCCAAATGGACTATTGAACTAAAAACCGCCAAATTAGTATGCCCATCATCAGAAACAGTTCCTATTAAATTTGCTGGTTTAACACCTGTAATTGAATTGATTAAATTCAACCTTTTGATGCGTGGTGTTTGTTGTATTTGTTCTTGAGTAAGATGCATATTAAAGTATTATTCTATTATCCACTAAGTCTTGAAAGGACAGCACATTTTTTTCAGAAATGGTTTTAAAACCTGTTACGTCAAAGAAAAAAATAGCGTGATCACCATGATTATTGACAACAGATTTTTTTTCTAACTCTATTAGCGCACAGGTATCCTTTAAGACAGCATAATTTTTCCATGGCTGAAGCAAATTGTATGAATTAAGATAACGATCCTTATCGAAAAGTTTGCCGCTAATTTTACCTAACTTTCTAATAACCTTTAGATTGTTAGCACTTAATAATTGTAACACCACTTTGGAAGATTTTTCAAGATTTTTATACGTCTTAGTGGTATAGTCAATAGCAATAGAGTATATCTTAGGCTTCATACTCACCGCAGAAACGTATGTACATATATTCATATTGACTTTGCCTTCATCGTCATAAGTAACTAAACTATATACAGGAGGGCTGATTATATTCCAAGGTCGTTTCATTACTTATCGATTAAATTTTTCATCCATTACTTTAAAACGATAGTCAAAAATGCCTTTAAGCTGTTTTTTGATTAATAGAGTGTTGGCAATATCTCCAAGTATTCCAAAAGGAGGAATGTAGGTTATAATATCGGTCATAAGAATTCCACCGTCTTTTTCTTCAAAAAAGTGTTGGTGATGCCACATCTTGTATGGACCTAATCGTTGTTCATCAATAAAAAAATGCTTGTCTTTAACTTGAGTAATTTCGGTTACCCAATTCATCTTGATATTAAGCAAAGGAGATACTCTATAGGAGATTATCATACCGGGATACATCTTCTCGGGCAAGTCTTTTGAAGTGATGTCAAACAACATATAGTCAGGGGTAATTTCTTTCAAATTAGCCGGAGATGATGCGAAATCCCAAATAGTATCTATATCTGTATTTAAAAACTGTTCTTTACGGAGTTGGTAATGAGCCATATTAGTATTAGTAAATGAAATTATTTATGTTAAAAAAACAACTTGTATAACTATTTTGTATTTTTGTTATACAAATATACGATTATGCTATTTAAAACAAGCCAAAATCAGAAAAAAATAAGAGAAGAATTAGTAAATATTTGCGGTAAAGCCTACACGCTTTTAGAGAAAATAAAATATGGCTTTTATGGATCTCCAAAATATCTACTATTAAACATTAGACCAACAGCATTTGATATAGATTTTGAAAATTACAATGACTTAGTTTATTGTACTATTGAGATGAGAACCAAAGGAAGCGCAATATACTTTAGACACAAAAATGAAGAATATGTACTGATGTCGAGATACAATCAAATGAGCTTTTTAAATAATGACGGAAAGCTCGAAGCTCAAGTAAAAAACTACATCCTAAAACTAAAAATTGCAGACACTAAAGCCCACAAAAAGTTCATGCAAAGTTTTATGAAAAGTAGAAATTTTTCTAGTCAATAATTCCTACAAAATCATCTAAGTTATCAAGAATTGTGATTTTATGACTCTTAGTTAAGAAATTAATATCAAGACTATTTGCCACTAAATAATGTGTTGATTTTGGGAAAGACTTTTCTAAATAATTAATCGTAAAATCAAGATTACTTTTGGAAGTGTTAGAAACAGAGAAAAACAAGACATTATCAATGTGCTTTTTTTCAGCCAACTGTAAAAGCGATCCGTAAGGTACGTTTGCTCCTAAATAAACAACTTCGTGCCCACTATTTATAAGTAAAAACTTAGCAAAAATTAATCCAATTTCATGGAATTCATTTTCAGGTAAGAATAATAACCACGTTTCTTTAAAAGAATCGTTCATAGAAGCAGCATCTGCAGCAGCTCCAATTTTTTGTTTAACAAGTTCAGAAAGAAAATGCTCTTGCGAAGGTGCTATTCTATTGGTAAGCCAAAAAATTCCAATCTTAGAAAAGGCTACTAATAAGACGTTTTTATAAAACTCAAGTATTCCTAACTCCTCAACCCCTTTTTCATAAGTTGAGTGAAAAAGATGTGAATCAAAATCAAGAGCAGACTTAATCAATTTTGCAATATAATAGGACTCTGTTGAATTGTCATCAGAACTGTTTTTGATTTCATCAACTTTTTTGGCGATTTCATCGTGAGCTAATTTAGATATTGCTGATATTTTATAACCATTTTCGAGCAGGTAATTGGAATTCAGAGCACGCACTAACAATTCATCAGTATAAAATCGAATTTTGGTATCGGTTCGTTGTGCTTTCAAAAATCCATAACGGTTTTCCCAAGTTCGTAAAACGAACTTAGTAATACCAGTGATTTGTGAAAACTGGTCTATACTATACTTAGTCATTGACTATATATTTTCCATTAGGGTACTTATTGAACCAAAAATCCAAGCTACTCATTGTTTTTAAGTTGATTTTCATTTTATCAGTATAAAAAATGATTTTTGGAGTTCTTTTTTTGATTTCTTCTATTGAAATTTTCTTTTTTTTCTTTCTTGGCATTTTACCAAATTTTAATGTTTTTAGACACAATAGTCATTATTTACTTTGCAAATATACGCATTTTGTATAACATTGAGCGAAAATATTTATACAAATTTAAAAAAGTTATATATTTGTACCAACTTAACTAATAAAAAAATTATGAAACATCTACTACGAGTACTTATATTATCATTTATTTCTTTAACCACTTTCGCAACTGTTCATCAGGTTAATGCGGGAATGTTTTATTATAACCCAAGTTCACTGACTATATCATTAGGTGATACCGTTGTATGGATTAACGATGGCGGAACACACGATGTGAATGCAAATACAAACTCAGTCACAGGAGAAAGCTTTGGAAACCCAGAAAGCTTTAACTCATCCTCAACCAATGTTATGGGAGCTACTATACATACTCAAGTATTTAATTTAGCGGGAACATATGAATACGATTGTTCTGTAGGAAATCATGCTTTACAAGGTATGGTAGGCTCTATAACTGTTGAAGGTGGGGAAAACGGAACTGTTGTAGAAATTATAGTAAACTCACCTGATCATACTATTTTAGAGTCAGCTGTAATTTTAGCTGATTTAGTTGATGATCTTTCTGGCAACGGTCCGTTTACTGTATTTGCTCCAACAGATGCAGCCTTTAATGCCTTATCTGCAGGAGCTTTAGATGCTTTATTAGATGATGAAAACGCTCTAACTGCAGTTCTTCTTCAACACGTACACCCTGGCTATGTTACTGCTGATGACTTAGAAGAAGGTATGGAAGTGGAAACTCTTAATGAAGGTATTTTAGAAGTTTCTGTAAACGGTGAGGTAATTATGATTGATATGTCTACAGTTACTTTTGCTAATATAGTAGCTGATAATGGCATTGTACACGTTATTGATATGGTGCTTTTACCTTCTACAGATGAGCAAACAGTAATGGACATTATTGCAAACTCACCTATACACACAACTCTAAATCAAGCCATTACAGCTGCGAACTTGCAAGAAACACTTTCAGGTGATGGCCCATTCACAGTATTTGCACCAGCTGATGAAGCATTTGATGGTCTGCCGCCAGGAACACTTGACTTAATATTAGCAAACCAAGATGAACTAATTGACTTATTATATAATCACGTTCACTCTGGAGAAGTCTATTCAGAAGATCTAGAAGATGGCATGATGGTTCCAACATTGAACGGCACTGAATTGGAAGTTAGCATTGATGGAATGACAGTTATGATTAATCTAGCAACAGTCATAGAAGCAGATCTTCCTGCAAGTAATGGTGTAGTGCACATAATAGATAAAATATTATTACCTGGAATGGGAGAAGTAGACACTACAGTTTGGAGTATCATTAAAGCGTCTCCAATTCATACAACTTTGGAAGCAGCAATTGATGCCGCTGGTTTAGGGGAAACTTTATCAGGAGATGGTCCCTATACAGTATTTGCACCAACAGATGATGCCTTTGATGCATTACCTGAAGGAGCTGTAGATGAATTACTTGCTGATATCCAACTCTTAACAGAAATCCTATTACACCATGTTCACGCAGACAATGCTTTGGCAGAGGACTTAATGGACGGTATGGAAATCCCAACAATGAACAATGATGTGTTAGTTGTAACTATAGATGGAAGTAGCGTAATGATTGATATGGCCTCAGTTATTCAAGCTGATGTTGTAGCCGACAATGGCGTAGTACATATTATAGATATGGTATTAATTCCTGCAGATCCAACATCAATCGAAATACTCTTCAATAATAAAGACGTTGAGTATCTGCATACCATAAACCTATTAGGTGAATTAGTAGACAGAAACTCTACAGACAAAATAGTAATAGATATTTATTCCAACGGAACGAGTATTAAAAGATACAATTTACGCTAGTAAATAGTAATTGAGGTTAATTTAATAATTAGGTGGGAGAGGTAAAACTCTCTCACTTTTTTTTAAAACATTAAATAATGAAAATATTTCTCACATTTTTAATTACACTACTTATGGCAAGTTCATCCTTTTCACAGTCTATACACGATATATCCATATCTTCTATTGATGGTAAAGAAATCAGCATGTCCGATTTTAAGGATAAATACATCCTTATTGTTAACGTTGCCTCCTACTGTGGCTATACTTCTCAGTATAGCGATTTGCAAAAACTAAGTCAGGAATATACTGACAAACTTGTTGTTCTTGGTGTGCCTTGCAATCAATTTGGTGGTCAAGAACCTGGCAAAGCGTCCGAAATAAAAACGTTTTGCGAAAGTAAATTCAATGTTACATTTCCTTTAACCGAAAAAGTCGATGTCAAAGGAAATGCTCAACACCCTTTATACACTTGGCTAACGAATAAATCTAAAAATGGTTTAGACGATTTTAATGTCTCTTGGAATTTCAATAAATTCTTGATAGGACCTAACGGAAAGTTGATGGCGTATTTCAAAAGTGGTGTTAGTCCTTTGGATAATGAGATAACAACAAAAATTCAATAATGAAAAAATTACTAATTTTAACTGTAGCTATACTAACACTATACGGCCTATTTTCTTTTAACGTGAGCAAAACTGAAAACTACAATATAATACGAACCATCGACTCGGTAGAGATTAGAGAATATCCATCTCAAATTTATGCTAGTCATTATTCTGAACAGACAGGCAATAATTCTCAGTTTCGTGTTTTAGCAAATTATATTTTTGGCGGAAATAGTAAAAACGAGCAAATTGGAATGACTTCACCTGTCAATATGCGCCTGTCTTCTGAAAATAAAGAAATGCTATTTTTAATGCCAGAACGCTATGAAATGGAAAGTCTGCCTGCTCCTAATTCCAATGAAATTGAAATCATTGAAATGGAATCCCGAATGGTAGCTGCTATTCGTTTTTCGGGTTATTCCAACAGCGCAAAGGTAAAGCGCAAAAAACAAGAGTTAATCTCTACACTAGAAAAATACAATATCACTCATGCTAATGAGTTTGAACTACTCGTTTATGACTCTCCTTACAAAGTTTTGAATAGAAGAAACGAAGTTATCGTCATACTAAAATAATGCCTGAAGGACCAGAGGTAAAAATAGCATCCACTTATTACAATCGCTTTTTTGAAGGATCAAAAAACTTACGTTTTAATTTATTGACAGAGTATTACGAGAAAAAATACGCTGACGTTTTTGACACAGTAAACAAACACCATTCAAAGGATTTTCAAGCTACATTTACTATTGGAAAAAATATTTTTCTTCCACTAACCAATGGGCTTTTCTTTAACTTTCATTTAGGCATGACAGGTGGATGGAATTTAGATAACATTAAACATTGCCATTTTAGAGTGAGCGCTTCAGATAGGGAGCTTTTTTTTAGGGATGTTAGAAAGTTTGGCAAAATGAGAGTGTTATCTCTTGAAGAATTACAAAACAAACATTTCAAAACTTTCGACCTATTGAACGATGACTACGATTTGGATAAGCACCTTAATTACCTTAAAGAAAAAGTGAGTGCTACCAAATCTATCTGCTCTACCCTTATGGATCAACGTTTTTTTCCAGGCGTTGGCAACTATATCAAGTCTGAAGCATTGTATGCTGCCAAAATACATCCCGAAAAAAAATGGGGTAAGCTATCTTCTAAGAGGCGAAAAGAATTGGTGTTTGCCACTCAAGATATTATGCAAAGAAGCTATATCAGCGGGGGGGCTGAACTCAAGGATTTTAAAAACCCCTTTCACGTATCAGAATTTGAACTTAAAGTGTATGGTAAAAAAGAAGATGAAAATGGTAACGAAATAATAAGCACCACCACTTCAGACCAAAGAAAAAGTTGGTATTGCCCAAACGTCCAAAAATGAGGTATTGTGTTCATTACATATTTAAAAACAGTAAAGTGCTACTGCTAAAAAGAAAACTAAGCAATCCTTTTTATCCCGGAATTTGGACTCCAGTAGTTGGTAAAATAAAAACTGACGAACATCCTTCCCTTGCTGTAGTAAGAGAGACACAAGAAGAGACTAACTTAAAAATTGATAATCCTAAATTTTTGAATCATTGTATGTACGACGGGGACGAATATTGGTTTTATCACTCCATTTCACTAGAAAATGATATCGCACTCAACCATGAAAATGAGCAATTCGACTTTTTCAAAAGAGATAATCTACCACCAAATTTATGGTCTTTTTTTAAAGCTGAACTCGATAAGATTTAACTACTTAGTCAGTCTTTTAATGATTAACGGAAGATAAACTAAGTCAAAAAAGACTGCTACAAAGGCACTTATTATAGTGATTACTGACAGCTGAGAAACAGATTTAAACTCTGAAAAAGACAAAGGGAAGAGACAAATTATAACTATCAAAGTGGTCTTTATTATAGCATCTCCTGTTCTACTGACCACCAAGTCCAAAGCTTCTATCTGAGATACTTTTCTTTTTCTAGCATTGGTATATGCGCTGATAAGGTGAATAGAATCATCGATAATTAATCCAAATACAATAGTGAATATAAAGGCATTGGACAAACTAAAGTAGAAACCACCACAGAAAAGCAACCCTATACAAACAACTATCGGAGTAAGATTTGGTACGATAGCAATAATGAAATAGTTAAAATCAAATTTATTCAACAAAAAGAACACCAATCCAATAGAAAAAATAGCAATTAGCAAACCTAAAATTAGTTGCTTGGTAAGATCATTGCCCAGTAGGTCAAACAAATAACCAGCACCGGAATAATTAAATGTTAAATCATTAGACAAATACTCCCTTTCTAAAGCATTTAGTTTTTTAAGAGTCGCTAAAGAACCCTCGTCTCCAGTTCGGCAGATATAAAAGTATTTACCCACTAACTCTTGGTCTGCAAAGCCCAATTGCTCTAGCATCATAGCAGACGTATTGGTGTTGGAAAAATCAACTACAAAACCCAATTTTTCAATAGACTTCTCTACCTGAGATAATATACTTAAATCACCAATATTTTCTTTATCAAGGAAAATAGTAATGGGCTTTATCCCTCCAAAGTGATTGTCAAAAAATGCCGTTTGCTTGTACATTTCTGACTTTTTATTGATTTCATCAGTAAGGTAATTATCAATTTTTACATTAGCAACACCATATATTCCTATGAAAATCAATGCCCCCATTACAAGATGAAAAGATTTACTCTTTTGACCATTTTTAAGTTTATAAATAACTGTATCTGTAAAGCGCTGAAAAGACAACAAAGGCTTACTTTTGTTGAAGTTTTTATCAATACTGATAGCATATACCAGTAAAGCGATAAAAAGTGTAAAGACTACTCCTATAGATGTGATAAGGCCAAAACGTAGAATTGGCATAATATCGTTCACCAAAAACGTCAGAAAGCTCATTGCAGTTGTTATGGATGTTAGGGCAACAGCCTTTCCAACAGTATCTATTCTTGACAAAAAGAATAATTCTTTAGAAACGGTAATCTTGCTTTGCTTATTGGTTAAGTGCATTATATCAGAAAGACAAACAATAAACAATATGGCGGGGGTGATAATCATAACCAACTCAATACCTCCAAAAAGAATTTGAGATAAGCCTAAACTAACGACTATACTTGCAATAACACTGAAAACTGTAAGAATAACTAGCCTTAGGTTTTTTGTGATAAAAAGTAAAAACAAAAAGCACAATAAGCCACTCACAATAGTAAGTATGATAAACTCTTGAATTACTTTTTTCTCAAAATATAATTCGCTTGGCGAACGACCACTGACATTAACGCTTGACATATTTTCGTTCAAATCAGTTGAGTATAATGAATTGACAAATTTACGATTATCGTCTTTGCTAAGTCCTGATTCATTCTCTATCAAAAAGAGCAATTTCTTACCATCTGTTGATAAGAAATTATTGCCTCTTTCATCTATTTGCTTTAATGAATTCTTAAACGATTCTTCATCGCTTATCCTCATTACTTTCTTAGTAATAGGAAAAAGACCCGTATTGATAATTTGTCTATCGTTGATTATACTAAATACACGCTTCACGTATTTAGACTTTTTTAAAGACTTGTGAAAAGTGTCCACATCCAACATGTCTTGATAGGATATACTGTCTTCAAAAGAAATCCCAAAGAAAAGTAGGTTGTTATCATCCAATACACTAACGTCAACATTAGCAGCTTCTAACTCTTTTATTATACGTTCAGAATCAAAGAATATATTGGCTTTCAATAACTGATTTAAACAGATAGAGAAAACGACTAGAATTATGACCGAAAGAAGATACTTATAACGCCAAATGTATTGATACATTTTTATTTCTTTAATTTTGAAAGACCACCATCAACATGTAATGTTTGCCCCGTAATCCAGGATGATTTGTCAGATAATAGAAATGAAATTGCATCTGAAATATTCTTAGGCTGACCAACTTTCTGTAATGGATGACGAGTATTCATCTGTTCTACTTGAGCATCTGTTCTGAATAGTCTAGCAGATAATTTAGTTTGAACAACAGAAGGAGCAATACAATTAACACGCACTTTAGGCGCCCATTCAGCAGCAAGAGAACGACAAAGCCCTTCAATAGCAGATTTACACATTGAAATTGAAGCATGATAAGGCATCCCTACTGTTGCCGCAACAGAACTAATCATCACTACAGAAGAATCTACTGCCAAATGTTTATGATAGTGTTTAAGTGTTTTGATTAATCCCAATACATTAATATCATAATCTGCTTGAAAGTCTACAAGCTTGAGCCCAGAAAAAGGCCTGAGATTGATGGAGCCTGGAAAATAGACTAAACCATTAATTTCACCATCAATTTTGGGGTAGGTTTCTTCATTCTGAACATTGATTTGATGCTGACTTGAAGAACTTGGCGTCGAAGTAAGCTCAATAAAATCAAACTCCGAATTAAAATTATTTACTAGATTGTGAGCGATGTCACTTGAAGAGCCAACTAATAATATTTTCATCTTTTTTTTGCAAAGTTAAGCATTTTTGTATAATTTTATCGCTGAAAGTTTATACAAAATGAAAACCGTACAAGTTATCCGTCGAGAAAGATTCAATGCTGCCCATCGATTATTCAACCCAAATTGGACTGATGAAAAAAATGAGCTAGTATTTGG
The DNA here is from genome assembly GCA_029248105.1 of Flavobacteriales bacterium. NCBI lineage: Bacteria > Pseudomonadati > Bacteroidota > Flavobacteriia > Flavobacteriales > Flavobacteriales bacterium. The sequence goes on along the minus strand of JAQWJZ010000018.1, from coordinate 46,635 downwards.
AAAGTGTTCAAACAAAAATTGGCATGGCCACAACTACACCTTATTTGTTACGGTTGAAGGCAGTGTTGACCCGGATACAGGTTATGTAATAGACTTGAAAGTGTTGAGCGATATAATCAAAAGTAGAATTGTTGATAAAATGGATCATAGAAACCTTAACCTTGAGGTTGATTTTATGAAAGATACTATTACTACTGCAGAAAACATTGCCATAAAAATATATGAAGAATTAGAAAGCGACATACGAGCTACTGGCAATAATTTGCACAGTGTTAAATTGTATGAAACTGAAAATAACTATGTAGAATACAATGGATAAAACTAAAATAATTAATGGCTCATCAGCTCAGATAATTGAGATAAATCCTGAACTAAGAAATATAGGATATGCAGACGGAATAAATATTAACGGCTCTCTCAACGAAGAAGAAAAACTTGAAATGATTGACAAAGCGGCTGTCAAGTTTGGGGAATTTTTGGATGCTTTGGGTTGCGATTGGAAAAACGATCCTAACTCAAAAGAAACTCCTACAAGAGTAGCCAAAGCCTACGTCAACGATTTATGGGCTGGACGATATAACGAATTTCCAAAAATTACTACATTTCCTAATTACGAATACGATGGAATTATTTTCGAAGGTAATATTCCTATTATATCAATGTGTTCACATCACCATCAAACTATTATGGGCAAAGCTCACATTGCTTACATTCCGCAAATCAATCAAGAGATTATTGGGCTTAGCAAACTCAACAGAATTGTTGAACATTATGCTCGAAGAGGTGCTATACAAGAGAATCTTACTGTAAGAATACATGACGCTATAAATAAGATTGTAGAAAATAACAAAGGTGTTGCCGTGATGATTGAAGCCTCACACAATTGTGTACAATGTAGAGGTGTAGGACACCAAGGAACATCTATGAAGACCTCAAAACTGACGGGGGAATTTATAGAGTCTAATAAAACAAGAAATGAATTTTATGAATTCATAAAATCTTAATAAAATACATGAGTAATATATCAGTCATAGGGAGTGGGTTTTCGGGTTTAAGTGCCGCTGCTTTTCTTGCCAAAGAAGGGCATAAGGTTAGCGTCTTTGAGAAAAACGAAAGCATAGGAGGACGAGCAAGACAGTTTAAAGCTAAAGGATACACCTTTGATATGGGGCCTAGCTGGTATTGGATGGCTGATGTGTTTGAGAAATTTTTCGCAGAATTTGGAAAAAAAGCAAGCGACTATTTCGATTTAACTCAGTTAGACCCGGGCTTTCAAATCATCTTCGAACAAGAAAAAACTATAAAGCTATCATCAGATTGGTCTGCTGTATGCGAGTTATTCGAAAGCTTTGAAAAAGGCTCTTCCAAAAAGTTAGAAGAATTTATGAGGGAAGCCGAATTCAAATATGATTTTGGCATCAACCAATTAGTCTATGAACCTGGTCTATCTCTGTTGGAGGTATGTAAACCTAAATTATTTGCTAATGTTTTCAAGCTGCAAGTGTTTACTTCATACAGAAATCACGTAGCTAAATATTTTAAAAATCATTATTTAAAATCTTTATTAGAATTTCCTGTCTTATTTTTAGGAACTGCCCCAAGTCAAACACCTGCTTTATATAGTCTAATGACTTATTCTGGAATTAAAAAAGGCACATTTTATCCTATGGGAGGGTTCGGAAAAGTCATTGATGCATTTAAAGAAATTTGTCTAGAACAAGGTGTAGAATTTCACACCAACGAAGCCGTAAATTCTGTCAATATTGAAGATGAAAAAATAAAATCCATAGTCACAGATATAAGAATATTAAAAACAGACATTGTGGTAGGTTCTGCTGACTACAATCATATTGAAAGTAAACTACTTCCTCCAAAATATAGAAATTACAACGATGATTATTGGGAAAAAAGAACCTTCTCTCCCTCCAGTCTCTTGTTTTATGTTGGCGTTAATACCAAGCTCAACAAACTGATTCATCACAACTTATTTTTTGATGAAGATATTGAGAAACATACAGACGAAATTTATTCCGATCCAAAATGGCCAAACAAACCCTTATTTTATGTTTGTTGTCCATCCAAAACAGACCCGTCTGTTGCTCCTAAAGGTAAAGAAAACATCTTCTTTTTGATGCCAATTGCACCAGGACTAAAAGATAATGATGAAATTAGAGAAAAATATTTTGACATTATGCTTAGACGATTAGAAAAATATACTGGTCAATCCATTGAAGAACATATAGAATATAAGAGAAGTTATTGCGTTAACGACTTTGTAAACGATTACAATGCCTACAAGGGCAATGCTTATGGGTTGGCTAACACGCTACTTCAAACGGCAAACTTTAAACCTAAAATCATTAACAAGAAAATAAATAACCTTTTCTACACAGGTCAGCTTACAGTACCCGGACCTGGTGTGCCACCGTCTATCATTTCAGGACAAGTGGTAGCAAATCACATAGTAGAATCTAACCTTATCTAATTATGAAGTACATTTTTGACAATGTTTCAGATAAATGCAGTAAGCTAACAACTATAGCTTACAGCACAAGTTTCAGCTTTGGCATCAAAGCGTTAGACAAAAAAATACACGCCCCTATTTATGGGATATATGGATTTGTTCGTTTTGCCGATGAAATAGTGGATACCTTTCACGACTACGACAAGCACCGCTTATTTCATAAGTTTAAAGCAGATACAATTGATGCCATAGAATCTAAAATTAGTTTGAATCCTATCTTGAATAGCTTTCAAAAAGTAGTTAACGACTATCAGATAGAATGGGAACTTATCAATACCTTTTTAGATAGCATGGAAATGGATTTGGACGAGTTCCAGAGTTATGACACAGACAAATACAATAAATATATCTTAGGCTCAGCCGAAGTTGTCGGTCTAATGTGCTTGAAAGTATTTGTAAATGGCAATGAAGAACAATATGAAGCACTAAAGCCTAGCGCTATGAGCTTAGGATCAGCTTTTCAAAAAGTGAATTTCTTAAGAGATGCAAATAGTGATTTTTCATACTTAGGAAGAACCTATTTTCCTGACGTGAATATGGTTAATTTTTCAGAAGAAGATAAAAGAAAAATTGAAAATGATATAGAGATTGATTTTGCCGATGCACTTAGAGGAATTAAAAAACTACCGCTAAGCTCAAGAGGTGGAGTTTATCTAGCTTACATATATTACTACAATTTATTCAGAAAGATAAAGTCATTACCTTCATCTAGAATTCTTGAAGAACGTATCCGAATTCCTAATACTAATAAGGTTGGATTAATGCTTCAGTCTATGTTGAAAAATCAATTCAACCTAATATGAGGTATTGGTTTATTATTACATTATTCTTTTTCCTAATGAATAGCCAAGCCCAAGAGCTTAGTATTTCGCAAATTAGAGAACTGTATCTTGAAGCATCTTTTGATGAAGATGCAGCAAAAAAACTATTCGAATTAACAGAAAACAGTTCTATTGAAACAGAGTATTTACGATATACCTATTATGCCGTTTCGCAAATGTTACAAAGTAAGTTTTCAATAAACCCTTTAGACAAACTCAAAGCCTTCAAACAAGGTAAAGAAAAATTAGAAAAAGTAATTAATCTATATCCAGAAGATATTGAACTGAGGTTTTTACGATTTTGTGTACAAGATGGCACACCACAATTTTTAGATTACAAGTTAAATATGAAAGAAGATAGTGACTTGATAAACAAAACTATTTCTACTAGTTCAGAAGAACTTCAAAAGTTTATAACACCAATATTCAAATCATTAAATGATGGAAGAACAAGTTATTCTAGTAAATAAAAACGATATGCCTATTGGCAAAATAGGAAAATTAGAAGCCCACCAAAAAGGACTTTTACATAGAGCTATTTCTATTTTTATCTTTAATTCAGAAGGTGAAATGTTAATTCAAAAACGTGCTTCACACAAATACCATACTCCTAGTCTTTGGAGTAATACAGCATGTAGTCACCCAAGAAGTAATGAAATGGTAAAACACGCAGCAGAAAGGCGACTAAAGGAAGAAATGGGTATCAGTTGTGACTTATATTTTTCGTTTAGTTTTCTGTATAAGGCTAATTTTGACAATGGACTTATTGAAAATGAATTAGACCACGTTTACATTGGTTTTTCTGACGAAAAGCCCAAACCAAACCCATCAGAAGTTGGAGGTTACAGGTATATTAAATCGAGTAATTTAATGAAAGAAATTAAAGAAAAACCTAATACCTTTACCCCATGGCTTAAGATATGTGTAGAAAAGGTATTAGAAAGTAAATCGACTGTCAAAAAAGAAGTTTTAATTGCATAAGTGTTCCCCATGAATTTAGGTTTAGGTTTAGGTATTTTAATTATTTTCTCAACATTTTGGATGATGGAGTTCATCGCTTGGGCAACTCATAAGTATGTTATGCACGGATTCTTATGGAGGCTCCATAAAGACCATCACCAAGTCAATAAAGACAGAGTTTTAGAAAATAACGATGCCTTTTTCCTCATTTTTGCCATCCCAGGAGCCATATTTATGATTTTAGGCTCTACACTTCTATATATTGGTATAGGCATTACCTTGTATGGTTTTGCATATTTTATTGTACACGAAGTTTTTATTCACCAACGCATAAAACTATTTAAACGCACAAAGATACCTTATCTTAAAGCCATAAGAAAAGCTCATAAAGTACATCACAAAAGTTTAGTTAAAAATAACGGGAGTTGTTTTGGAATGCTTATTGTTCCTTCAAAGTTTTTGAAAGAAGCTAAGCTTTAATTTTCTTTTTTTATAAGTAGTTGCCATAATAATGTTACAATTAACATTATCATAGAAAGATGCATCAGTATTCCTGATATCATAATGACATACTTAATCCAAGTATGCCCCAACCACATTAGCCATAATCCACCAAAGGTAACGACCAGTGACACGTTAGGCTCTATCATTAAAAAAGACTTGAAGTATAACGGCAATGAAGTAAAGTAAACCATAAAAGATAAAAGGGCAAATAACATAGAAATCGTTATGACGTGAGAGTGAATAATGCCTTGCAACTCTCTTTCAGACATTTTAAAATGCAATTCTTCAGCCTCTTCGTCAAATTCGTTACCCAAAACATTTTCTTGAATCCCTTCCGCCTTATAATCGGTGGTGTGCTTTAACAAATCTAAACCTGAAAAATAACCAAAAGAAAGGGTAAGCAAAAAAACAGATAACGATATTCTTAAAGACTTTGGTAATTGATGCAGTTTGAAATCCATTTAGTTATCGGTTATAGTTTGAGTGTTATGCCAATCGTTCATTTTTTGAGTGAGCGAAGATACGACCATTTTCATAGATTCAACAGAAATAGTTGCTCCAGAGATAGCTTGTACTTGTTCAATAGGGCGTGTCAAAAACTGTTTGAGCCAACGCTTATTAGAAATTTCTCCACCATAATTTTCTCTGTATGCTAAAATCTGCAATTTGAGCAACTGCATATCCGCAGAATAAACCGCTAAAAAATCAAACATATCGTGCTTACTAGGTGCTTGTTGCAAACACATATAACCAATAACGCTATCGTTATTACTCAACTCGTAAAAATTAGAACTGATATCGATAGGCGATTTTAGGTAATCCACATTAAATAATTTCTGAACAGTCAGCTCAGCTTTAGACACTATTTTATCTGAAGGTGTCCACTGTGATAATGCTATTTTGGGACATAACACAAAAAAGAGTATACCCACCATAATAGCAGGTATAACTCTCTGAATATGCATTTGATTATAAACTTTATTAACCAATTTATCTAAAATTAGAACCAAACGGCAACGCCAAGGTTAAGGTGTTTTGTTTCTTCTACGGAAGACTCATTACTTTTCAACTGATAATCTGCTTTAAAGGCTGCCCCCTTATTCAACTTATACATCAAACCAAAAGTTTTGTCTGTTCTATCGTAAGCAGCATTAGCATCGAAGCCATCTGTCTCTTCGTGAGTATTGTAATTCTCATAACGACCGAATACAATAAGCTCATTTTCAGATTTACCATCTAAAACATTATAACCCGCCTCAAGGTAATAACCCAATAACTTTGAGCCTAAATCAGCACCAGTTTTAGCGTTATACTCTGCCGTATTTTCTAGATTAGCTAGAATATACTGACCTCTTGCTTGAAATGGACCATTGTTATATCGTGCATCGACACCCATCATTGTTAAACCAACTTGTGTAGAATCTGCTTCAAAGTCGGTTGTTTCTGAGTTTCCTTTGTAAAAAGATGCTCCAAAATTCCAGCCTAACATTCCAAAGTAAGATAACCTACCAGCAAAATCGAAATCCGTAACTGTAGCTTCTGCACCTTTCTGACGACCTCCTCTAAGGCCTTTTTTGCCACTAAAATTAGCAGAACCCTCTTCGTATCCTAATGGACCATTGACGACCATTAACTGATAATTAATCGATTGCTCATCTAAACGACCATTAAGACCTACACCAATCTCTCTCCAAGTAGTAGGAACAATGTATTTATCTACATTTGTTCGTTCAACACCATTGAATGTTGGAGGCTCATGGTAAAGGTTTTGGATACCCATAGGGATAAGCATTAAACCTGCTTGAACGCTCATATTATCCTTAATTTTATAATCTAAGAAGGCTTGTTCAACATAAAGTTCTACCACATGCTCGTATTCTAATTCAGAAACGAAAGTAGCTTTGTCATTAAATTTATAGCCTAAAAAAGTTACTAAACGATGAACATCAAGTTTACCGTTAGAATTCATCTTATTGTCATTATCCAAATTGAAGTTCCCATCAATTTGGCCATAACCTCCAATAATTAAACCCTCTTTTCCACCTAAAATATTTTCAGACGAATTTTGTGCTTTAAGCGTTGGAAGAGCCAAAAAACTTAAAGCTAATAAGTAAATATGTAGTTTCATTTTAAAATGTTTATTTAAAGTTTCGGCAAATATATGACCTTTATTTTTATTTAGACTAATTTTAAATAAGAAAAATTATTAAAAAAATTTACCGATTTTTTTTGTTACCTTTGTCAGATGAAAATCTACTTATTTTTCTTCTTAATTCTGTTTTCTTGTAATACACAAGATTTATTAATTTCATCGACTTACCAGCATTGGGTAGGTGGGCGTCCTGAAACTGGAAGCGGCACAAATTATCATTTTCAAGTAGTTGCTCCTGACAACGATGCCAACTTCCAAATAGAGCAGATCAAGGCATATCGCAAAGCCTTAATGCACAGCGTAAATCCAGAAAAATATCAGAAAGGTGATACCTTAATGGTATTCGCCTACAAAAGCAAAGAGCTTTGGAATTCTGACACCATATGTAAAATTCAATACAAACTCAAAGGCAAAACCTATTCTATTGTCCCTAAAGAATTAAAAGAGTTGGAAAAACTTTTATACCCCTAAACTCTAAACATTTAAACCCTAAAGCTATGAAACCATCCAACAACAAATACAATATAACGACTATAACCATTCATTGGCTTAGCACTGTATTGATTTTAATTTTATTTCCAATGGGCAGTTATATGTCAGGATTGGATACAACAGAAAAATTAGGACTTGTACAAACCCATGCCCTATTAGGAATAAGTGTATTTCTACTGACTATTATAAGAACCTACTTCTTTTTTACGAAGAAAAGACCAAAAGACATACAAACAGGATCGCCTATCAACAACAAGTTGATTATTTGGATTCACAATACCTTTTACATTTTACTATTTCCATAACCATAAGCGGAATTGCTACTATGCTTAGCGGTGGCTATATAAATGCTATAGAAAGTCAGAATACTGAACTCATAAACCAAAGAGAAAATATCAAACCTCTTGAAGCGCACGGTATAACCTCTTTTATTCTCATGATATTATTATTAGTCCATATAGCTGGAGTAATCAAGCATTATATCAAAACAAAAGAAAACACACTAAAACGAATTTTACCCTAAAAATTAAAACTATGATTACCTTAAACCTTATTGGATTAGATGCTGCAAAAAGTCAAACACTTGCTAACTCGCTGAATGATTTACTTTCAAATTACACTGTATTGTATCAAAACGTGAGAGGCTACCATTGGAACGTACAAGGCGATAAATTTTTTGAATTACACCTCAAGTTTGAAGAGTTGTACAACGATTTGTTCGTGAAAATTGATGAAATAGCTGAGCGTATTTTAACTTTAGGATACCAACCGAATCATAAATTTTCATTTTATCTTGAGAAAACAGCAATTGTAGAAACTAACGAAGTTAATGATGGTCCAAAATCTCTACAAGAAATTTTGAGCGCTTTCGCTATTTTACTCAGCAAACAAAGACAAATATTAGAATTATCTGGAGAAATAGAAGACGAAGGAACTAATGCCTTAATGAGCGACTACATAAGAGAACAAGAAAAATTAGTGTGGATGTATTCGGCTTACCTTAAAAAATAAATGTATTATTAAATAAAAAATATGAACACACTTCAAAAGAAGCTACCCAGTTGGTTTTGGATTATTGGAATTGTTTCTTTGTTATGGAATATTATGGGAATATTTTCATTTGTAGGACATACTTTTATTAGTGAGGAAGCCTTAGCCTTACTATCAGAAAAAGAACAAAGTTTATACAACAGTTTTCCCCTATGGGTAAGTGTTGTTTTTGCCATTGCAGTATTGACAGGTTTTGTGGGCTCTATCATGCTTTTAGCAAGACAACAAATGAGCCATCCTATATTTAAAATTTCGTTAATCGCCATACTGATTCAAATGAGCTACAATATATTTTTCACTTCATCTATTGAAGTTTATGGTTTAGTAGAAACGCTCATAATGCCAATAATAGTCATTGTTTATGGGGTCTTCTTGGTTTGGTTTTCAAAATTTGCAATTACAAAAAACTGGCTTCACTAATTTTTATCTTTTCTTTTATTCATTTTATTATTGATGATAAAGCCATTATCTTTGTGAACTATGCGAGGAAAGAAGACGGTTTTAATGATTTTGGATGGTTGGGGACATGGTGACCGTACAAAGTCCGATGCTATACACCATGCCAACACCCCTTTTATCGATTCGTTATACCACGATTATCCTAATTCAGAACTTAAAACTGACGGTTTAGAAGTGGGATTACCAGAGGGGCAAATGGGCAACTCTGAAGTCGGTCACCTCAACATTGGCGCTGGTCGTATTGTTTACCAAGACTTAGCAAAAATCAACAAAGCATGTGCTGAAAACACCTTAGAAAGTATGCCCAAATTACAGGCCACTTTCAACTATGCAAAAGAAAATAACAAACCCTTACACCTAATGGGTTTAGTTTCAGATGGAGGAATACATTCACATTCCAAACACCTTTTTGAATTGTGCCGATTGGCCCAAAAAGCCGGATTAAGAGAGGTTTATATTCACGCTTTTACCGACGGCAGAGATACCGACCCTAAAAGCGGTAAAGGATTTCTACAAGACTTAGAGAACAACCTTCACGGTGCAAAAATTGCCTCTGTTTGTGGCAGGTATTACGCCATGGATAGGGACAACCGTTGGGAACGTATAAAATTAGCATACGATTTATTGACCAATGGACATGGTGAAAAGACACAAGACATTTGTCAAAGCATACAAGATTCCTACAATACAAATATCACAGATGAGTTTATAAAACCCATAGTCTGTGTAGATGATAATGATGACCCAATAGCTAGAATCCAAGAAAGCGATGCTGTAATATGCTTCAACTTTAGAACAGATAGATGCAGAGAAATCACTAGCGTACTGACCCAAGAAGACAAGACAGAATTTCAGATGGAGGCCTTAGTTTTACACTACACTACTATGACGATGTATGATAAAAACTTCAAAGATGTAAATGTTATCTTCGAAAAAGACAACCTGAACAATACGCTAGGTCAAGTGGTTGCCGAAAATGGCCTGAAGCAAATACGTATTGCAGAAACCGAAAAATACCCTCACGTTACTTTCTTCTTTTCAGGAGGACGAGAAGCCGAATTCGAAGGAGAAAAACGACTTATGGCAAAATCACCTCAAGTAGCAACCTACGATTTACAACCTGAGATGAGTGCACTCGAAGTAGTGGACAAAATAGTTCCTGAGTTAGAGGGCAGCACTGCCGACTTTGTATGCCTTAACTTTGCCAACCCAGATATGGTAGGGCATACTGGCGATTACAATGCTATTATGAAAGCCGTAGAAACGGTTGACCAATGCACTAAAGAAGTCGTTAATGCAGGTTTGAAAAGCGATTACGCCTTTATTATTATTGCTGATCATGGTAATGCAGATTTTGCCATTAATACTGATGGTAGCCCCAACACAGCCCACACTACGAACTTAGTCCCTTGCTTTTTATTAAATACTGATTACGACAGCATAAAAAACGGAAAACTGGGCGACATAGCCCCAACAATATTAACCCTTCTGGGAGTAAACATACCCCCAGAAATGACAGGAAATAGCCTAGTATAATTATGGAACACATTAACACATACATTAAAGAAAATAAAGACCGATTTGTAAATGAATTGATGGATTTGCTTAGAATACCATCCATTAGTGCAGACCCAGCATACAGTAAGGATGTTCACGCTTGTGCCGAATCCGTCAGAGACCATTTGGAAAAAGCTGGTGCCGAAAAAGTTGAAATATGTCAGACCGCTGGATATCCTATTGTCTATGGCGAAAAAATTATAGACCCTAATCTGCCAACAGTTTTGGTTTATGGACATTACGATGTGCAACCGGCTGATCCTCTAGAACTGTGGGAAAGCGGACCCTTTGAACCCGTAATCAAAACGACAGACATACACCCTGATGGCGCAATTTTTGCTCGTGGGGCTTGCGATGACAAAGGGCAAATGTTTATGCACGTCAAAGCATTTGAGTTGATGATGCAAACCAACACCTTAGCTTGTAATGTTAAGTTTATGATTGAAGGTGAAGAAGAAGTAGGCTCTGATAATTTGGGCGACTTTGTGAAAGCCAACAAAGAACGTTTGGAGTGTGATGCTATACTTATTTCCGATACTGGCATTATTGCTAACGACACCCCTTCTATTACAACAGGTCTCAAAGGCTTGAGCTATGTTGAAGTAGAAGTTACAGGTCCGAACCGAGATTTACATTCTGGACTATACGGTGGAGCTGTAGCCAATCCTATCAATGTATTGTGTGAAATGATAGCCTCTTTAAAAGATGAAAACAATCATATAAGCATTCCTGGCTTTTATGACAAAGTGGTTGAATTATCAGCACAAGAAAGGGAAGACATGGCACGAGCACCTTTCTCACTAGATCACTATAAGAAAGCACTAGACCTTAGCGATATTCATGGTGAAGAAGGCTATAGCACTATGGAAAGAACAGGCATTCGCCCTACCCTTGATGTCAATGGCATGTGGGGAGGTTATACCGGCGAAGGTGCTAAAACAGTTATTGCATCTAAGGCATTTGCTAAAATCTCCATGCGTCTTGTCCCCAATCAGAGTGATGCAGAAATCACCAAAATGTTTGAAGACCATTTTAAGAAAATCGCTCCGAAAAGTGTTAAAGTAGATGTGCGCCCACACCATGGAGGCGAACCTTATGTAGCACCTACAGACAGTCCTGCTTACTTAGCTGCTAGTGCTGCTATGGAAGCAACCTATGGCAAAAAACCAGTGCCAGTAAGAAGTGGTGGGAGTATTCCTATTGTAGCCTTGTTTGAACAAGAACTGGGTGTAAAATCTATACTTATGGGATTTGGCTTAGACAGTGACGCTATCCACTCTCCTAATGAGCATTACGGTTTATTCAATTATTTCAAAGGAATCGAAACTATTCCACACTTTTTTACCAAATTTAAAGAGTTAAACCAATAGTTTTAAATGTGCCTAATTGTTCATTCAATTGTAAATTCAAATCATGAGTAGCAAGTACAAACGAACATTTAACGATCTACAAATAGTTTAAATTTGGGGATGAAAACTTTCTACTCCATTTTATTTTTAATGGTGCTAATAGTGAGTTGCAACGGACAGACAACCAAAATGAATACACAACCATATACCAATGCTTTAGTCGACGAAAGCAGTCCCTATTTATTGCAACACGCCCACAATCCAGTGGATTGGTATCCTTGGAATGAACAGACACTAAAAAAAGCCCAAGAAGAAGGCAAACTCCTTATCATTAGTATAGGTTATTCGGCTTGTCATTGGTGTCACGTTATGGAACACGAAAGTTTTGAAGACCAAGAAGTGGCTAGGCTCATGAACGAGAGGTTCATCAATATTAAGGTGGACCGAGAAGAACGACCTGACATAGACCAAGTGTATATGAATGCCGTTCAGCTTATGCAGCAAAGAGGAGGGTGGCCACTGAACTGCATCGCATTGCCAGATGGCAAACCCGTTTGGGGAGGAACTTATTTTCCTAAGGGGCAATGGATGGAACAAATCAATCAAGTAGCTAACTTTTACGAAGAAAGACCACAAGATATGATTGAGTATGCTGAAAAATTAGCCGCAGGTATTCAGCAATCTGAATTGGTAGCTTACAACAACAGCGATGCTATTTTCTCGTGGCAAGACTTGGACAATATGCTTGAGCCATGGAGCAAACAATTCGACTACAAAGAAGGAGGGGCAAACCGTTCGCCCAAGTTTCCTATACCCAACAACTACACTTTTTTGATGCGATATGCCCACCTTAAAAAAGACCAGCTTATCAGTGATTATGTTCAACTAACTTTAGAAAAAATGGCCTTTGGTGGCATCTACGATCAAGTGGGTGGTGGCTTTGCCCGTTATTCTACGGATGAGCTATGGAAAATTCCTCACTTTGAAAAGATGCTTTATGATAATGCCCAATTGGTAAGCTTATATAGCGAAGCCTATTCTTGCTTTGGAGAAGATATGTACAAAGAAGTTGTGGAACAAACCCTTGCTTTTATAGAAAGAGAATTGAGCCACGAAAACGGCGCATTTTATTCTGCTTTAGATGCCGATAGCGAGGGTGTAGAGGGAAAGTTTTATGTCTGGAAAAAAGAAGAGTTGAAAAGTTTGCTAGACGATGATTATTCTCTTTTTGCTAAATACTACAACATCAATAGCAAAGGGTTTTGGGAATACGGCAATTATATCTTACTCAAGGATCAGACGGACGAAGCCTTTTGCGAAAAAGAAAAAATAGATCTCGGAACTTTGAAAGTAAAAGTAAAATCTTGGCAAAGGCAACTACTGAGCGAGAGAGAAGAACGGATTCGACCGGCTTTAGACGACAAATCCTTAACCTCTTGGAATGCACTCATGTGCAAAGCCTATACCGATGCATATCTAGCTTTGGGGCGCAAAGGCTACTTAAACAAAGCCTTAAAGAATGCCGCATTCATCATAGATAAACAGTGGCGAAGCGATAATTCTTTATGGCATTCTTATAAAGACGGCAAGTCCAGTATCAACGCTTTCTTGGAGGATTACGCCTTTACCATTGAAGCTTTTATCCGTTTGTATCAAGCTACTTTTGACGAGCAATGGCTCAGTCAAGCACAAGTATTAATGGACTATTGCAAAACTCATTTTTACGACAGTCAAAGCGGAATGTTTTATTTCACTTCGGATGAAGATGCACCATTGGTTGCACGAAAAATGGAAATCAACGATAATGTCATTCCAGCCTCCTCCTCCGTCATGGCGAACAACCTCTTTGTATTGGGTCAGCTTTTGAACGATAGCGACTATTTGAATATGGCTAAAGTGCAACTTAACAATATAAAAAACGATATGCCCTCTTACGGTTCGGGCTATTCCAATTGGGCTAATTTGATGCTCAAACAAGTAGCACCCTTTTACGAAATTGCAATTGTAGGAACTGATGCCCTTGAAAAATCGATGGATTTGCAAGAAAACTATCAGCCTAATAGTTTAATATTAGGAAGCGACAAAGAAAGTGATTTACCTTTATTAAAAAACAAAATGATAGCTGGTCAGACTACCATTTACATCTGTCAAAACAAAAGCTGTCAGCTACCCACTACAGATGTTAAACAAGCCTTTGAATTAATGCCCTGATTTTTATTAGTTTTGCATAATAATTAAAACTTAAAATCATGAAAAAAATCCAACACTTAGTAGTTGTACTCATTCTATCTTTTAGCTTTCAAAGCTGCACACAGTCTGAATGTGAAAAGAACTCCTCCAATTCAGATGACCAAGAATTCGAAATTATTAATGAAATGATGGATTATGCTGATGATCAAATCGATAAAGACATCCTTTATGGTAAAGCGTCAAAGACAATACAATTGGATGGTGAGGAAGATTTAAAGGTTGTTCACGTATCATGGTCGGCAGACAGTAAAGATAGAAGTAGTGAAAGGAAATTTCAAGTTTTCATGGATAAATTAAGTCAAGAAGAAATTGAAAATAATCTTTCTAGAAGTGATTCATTAAAATAAGATTTAATCTTATTTTTGAGGATTATGACCTATTTCAAAGAAGAACAATATTTTAGACAAAAACTGCTCTGGCTAGTCCTTTTATTTTTTCCTGCTTTTTCCTTGTACGGCCTGTACCAACAAGTGATGATGGGCAATGCCATTGGCGATAACCCCCTCAGTGACGAAGGACTCATTAGCTTTTCATTAATTGTAGGCTTGGGATTGCCCGTTCTATTTTGGTTTATGAAGCTCAAACTAAGGGTTAGCAAAGAGGGTTTGCACTATCAGTTTTTTCCCGTTCACTTCAAAGAAAGGCTTATTCCTTTTGAAGACATCACTAATTTCAAAGCTAGAACCTATTCTCCCCTCAAAGAGTTTGGAGGCTGGGGCATACGTTTCGGTTTTGAAAGTAAGGCCTACAATGTGAGTGGGGATAAAGGCTTACAATTGGAGTTGAGCAATGGCAGAAAAGTGCTTTTTGGTAGCCAAGACCACAAAGCTTTAGAAAAGGCCATGAAGAAAGCCCAAAACGCTAGTTAGGGCGGCAGTCTTCTTCCTTACAATGCAAAGGAATAATCTGACGCTTAATAGCCAATTCCTTATAAGCCCAATGCCCTAGCCGACTCACTTTTAAAATGAAAAAGACAGGTACAAACACCCACAATAGGGGCAATCTGACTACGATTTGCCAAATGCTATCGTAACCATAAAAGACACGAGAATGTCTATTGATAGAAGCTATTTGTTGTAAGCCTTTTTCTTTCGAAATGGCTGTACCTTCATATGTTCGTATATCGGCTTGACGGATACCGTTGAAGATATCCAAACGCTTGAGCCAAGACCCAAAACGAACACACATAGGACACCAAGAGTCGATGTAAATGGATAAAGAACTCATCGGTGCAAAAATAGAGAAAAGGAATGTAACCGCATTCTTGTTTTATGTGTGGATTGTGAAAGACACACCCCTGTTTTGCATTGCAAAACTATCCCCTCTCAAGAGGGGAGATTTATGAAATACTTCCGCTACAAAAAAAGTGAAGTCTATACACTAAACGATGAATTACTCCCCTCTTGAGAGGGGACAGAAAACGCAGTTATCAGGGGTGTGTTACTTCTTCACCCCAGCCACAAACTCTTTAAGATAAAAAGGCACAAAATAAGCCACATCTTCAAAGTTCTGTTGTTGGTATTGGTGATGTGCTAAAGCAATCATTCCTTTTGCCGAAGGGTAAATGCCTAACTCAAAATGAGCGTTGGGGTGTGTTAGGGTTTCTTGGCACTTGTCTGCCCCATCGCCAAAAAATAAAATCGAGCCTTGTTCTAACTCTTGAGAAAAGGAAGCCTCATCAATCACTTTAGCCTGTACTTCTGTAGATTGGTCTGTACCAAACAAAGCGCAATACACCTCCATGCGTCTAGCGTCAATCATAGGACAAAGTGTTTTGTCGCTGTGCTGTTCGGCCATAAGTTGTGCCATAGCTTCCAAAGTGGAAATGGCTATCAAAGGAATGTTTAAAGCGTAGCACAAGCCCTTAGCTGTAGATGCACCTATGCGCAAACCGGTATAAGAACCCGGTCCTGAACTGATAGCAATGGCATCCAAATCTTTAACCGAGAGTTTATGCTCTTGGAGTAAATCTTCAATAAAAACCGTAAGTTGTTCGGAATGAGAATAGTTTTCAGAAACACTTTCTTTGCAGCCCAACAATTGCCCCTGTTTCGCCAAAGCAATGGAGCAACTTTTGGTAGCTGTTTCTATACATAAAATCAATGCCATTGTTTAATTTACGCTTATAGAAATACTACTGCCTTTGGATTCATAGCTTCCATCCGCCTTAGCAAGGTAAGAACCATCCTTAATTAATCGAGAGACTGCGCTGTAAGGCCCTTTGACAATTTCCATACTGTCTTTAACTCCTGAAAGGATTTGTATATATTCATCGTCTTGTATGCCTGTTTGAACGACAATCATTTTAGCTATGCCTTCTTGGTATTCAAAAACGCATTCTATTTTTTCATCGCCACCAGCCGTATCTTTTCTGGTAGTAACAGCTTGTATAGGCAAAGCCAAAACGTCTTTGGCACGTTGGGATTGTATATCGACTGTGGCCGTCATGCCAGGTCTGAAATTAACCGCCTTTATAATACGCACCTTAACCTCAAAATTAGTCACTTGGTCGGCACTCGCCCCTGTGACATTAGCCGAATTGGCAATTTCTGACACCAATCCCTTATACTTTTCTCCTAGAAAAGCATCGACTTCAATAATAGCCGTATCACCTAAATTTACGCTATTGATATCGTTCTCGTTGACCTCAACAGCTACTTCCATTCTATTCAAATTGGCCAAACGCAACAATTCTGTACCAGCCATTTGTGCTGTTCCTACTACTCGCTCTCCTAACTCTACATTAAGACGAGAAATAGTACCACTAATAGGAGCGTAGATATTTGTCTTATTCAAATTCTCTTGGGCTTCCTTCAAGGACGCTTCAGCACTTGTCACCGCATACTCACCATCTTCTACATTAAGCTGAGCTACGGTATAAGAAGCTTGTACTTTCTCAAATTCTGACTGAGAAATGGTGCCCTTATTAAAAAGCGTCTGGTTTCTATTAAAGTTAGCTTGGCTTTCTATCAATTGAGCTTTGGCTTTAGCAAGTGCCGACTTAGAAGTGTTTAGTGCAGCTTTACTCCTGTCCAGTATGGATTGGTAAGTGTCGGGTTTTATCTTTAATAACAAATCGCCTTTTTCAACTTGGTCACCTTCCATAATATATAGCTGAACTATTTCGCCAGAAACGTCAGGAGAAATTTTAACTTCTACTTCAGGTTGTATTTTACCACTTGCCGAAACGGTCTGAATAATGGTTTTCTGATCTACCAGTGTGGTTTGTATGCTAATACCTTCTTCTGAAGAGATCCAACCTGCAGATTTAGCAATAAGTAATAAAAGACCTAAAACAAATAAAGAAATTCCAGAAATACGCATTGAACGGCGTTCTTTTTTCTTGCCGAAATAGAACAATAAAATACCTGAAACAATGAAGAGAATAAATACTATCATAATTTAAAATGTAAGTGGTTTGCCCATATAAAAATCCAACATCTTGGTTTTAAATAGGTAATCGTATTTGGACTGTAACAAATCTGTTTCAGCTCTAAAAAGGGTGTTTTTAGCGTTATTATAATCGTAAGAATTCAGCAGTTGCAAATCGTACTTATCTTGTGTGTACTGAAAAGATTCTTGCTGATATTCCACAGACTTTTTACTCGCTATGTATTTTTTTTGTGCCGATAGGGCGTCATTCTGAGCTTGTTCTATGGTTTTCCTCAAATTGTTTTTGGCCTCTTGCAAACCGTATTCAGCTTGTAGAACACCAATCTTAGCTTTACTAACGGAGGCATTGGCTTGCCAATTGTTAAATATAGGAATACTCAAACTCAAACTTATGGACTGATTCACATTGTCGTCAAATTGATCTTGAAAAGGATAGTCTTCATAGACAGGTGTTAATGGCAAAGCTAATGAATCGTATGGAGCTAAACGCTTGCTAGCATCCGAATAGGCAGTCCCTACACTAGCAGACATGCTTAAACGAGGGCTTCTTATCCCTTGCGAAATGGCTAAAGAACGCTCTGAACTTTTGAGCTTGGTCTCTGCACTTTTAACCTCTGGTAAGCTTTCAACAGCAAGAGAATAAATAGCATCGTTAGCTAGAGAATTATAATTTTCATCTACCTCAACATTAAGTTGAGCAATGGCAAAAGACTCCGAAACGGGCAAATCTAAAAGCTGCATTAAATTCAATTTGGCTATGTCTCTTTGGTTTTGGGCATTGATAAGCTGCAATTCTTCTTGAGCTTTTTGTGATTCCGTATTTAACAAATCTCCTTTGGGAAGACTGCCCACTTCTACCATCTTTGAAATACGTTCTACCTGCAATTCAGAAATACTTACTTTCTGTTCATTAACTTCTACCAAATCCGAATTATACAGCAATTGCAAATAGGCAGTCACTATATTAACTGATATATCATTAGCTATCTTTTCGGCATCGTATTTTGAAGATAGATAGTCGAAATTGCTCTTTCTTATAGAATTGATATTCTGAAAACCATTGAACAACGTAACAGATGAACTCAAACTAAAATTATTATTACGTACTCTGTCTATGTTAATCTGATTGGTTACGGGGTCAATATTTCGACCAAAATTGGTGTTGTCTGAAACATTACCATTGAGGTTTGGCAATAAAGCCATCTTTGATTGAAAATAGTTTTGCTTAGAAATTTCTGTATTGAGATAGGCCTTTTTAATGGTCATATTATTGTCTTGAGCATAACGCAAACAATCTTCTAAAGACCAAGTCTTTTGCCCAAAAATAGCCGTAGCGCTTAAAACAAAACAAAGAAAAAATAGGGTTCTTTTCATATCATCAAAGATATAGTTAATTTGATTAACTATGCTTTGACACGTTTATTGTAACGTAGCCATGCAAAAGCGATGATACCTAAGGCTAAATAAGGCATTGCCATCAAATATAAAATACCGTCGTTCAGACCAGAACCAATAGAAGAACCTCCGTCTATATTGCTTTCTACAACAGACTTGCACATAGCACACTGAGCATAGGTATCTGCTGCTACAGCAACTAAAAATAAGACTAGGATTAACATTCTTTTCATAGGTACAAATTTAAGCATAATATGGTATCATAAAAATATATACCAATACCCCTGTAATAGCGACATACATCCAAATAGGAAAAGTCCATTTGACAATTTTTACATGCTTTTGATACTCTCCAGTAATGCCTCTATAAATGGCTAATAACGCCAAAGGAAGTACAGGAATAGAAAGTATAATGTGTGAAATAAGTATAAAAAAATATGTCGGTCTTAACCAACCTTCACCTTCGTAAGGTGTTGGCGCATTGGATAGTTTAGAAATAACATATGATACTAAGAAAATAGCTGACAAAATAAAAGCACTCATCATAGCAATACGATGAAGAGCAATTTTTTTATTCTTTATCCAAACAAAACCAACAAACAACAATACAGCAGTAGAACCATTAAGGACAGCGTGAAAAAAAGGCAAGGAACGCAAATCAGCACCGCCAAAAGATACACGCAAATCGTCAGGCAAAAGCATTAAAGCCGCTACTGCAATTGGTATAATTACCGAAAGGGCAACGATTAAAGGGATATAAAATTTATCGTTTTGATTCATTTTTGTCTTTCTTAGCCAAATTATATTCTGCCATCAGTACTTTGATATCGTCTATTAGCAAATTAACTTCATAATCACTAGTGCCATCATAAACACCAATATTATTTCCGTTATCGTCTTCTCTAGCTCTTATGCGACCTTCTTTATCGACTAAAACAAAATATTCCGAATGTAAAAAACCACCTGCGGCGGCGCTATCTTCCATAACATTTACAAAGTATGAAGAAGCTATAGAATAAATCTCATTTCTATCGCCTGTTACAAAGTTCCAATTGGATAAATCGGCTTCCATATCATTGGCATATTGGAGTAATACTTCTGGCGTGTCGTATTCTGGAAAAACCGAGTGAGATAGTATCTTAAAGTTAGGGTACAGCGCCATCTTTTGCTGTATGCGACGCATGTTGTAGGTCATTACAGGACAAATTGTTGGGCAAGTCGTAAATACAAAATTTGCAAGGTAAATATTACCTTCATAATCGGACTGACTAACCGTATCAGAAAACTGATTGACAAAAGAAAAATCAGGAATACTATGGTAAGTAGAATCGGTTTGTGGACCTACATAGGGCAAGTGTGTGAAATTGTGTTTTCCATAAGTTAGAAACACATAAATAGCCGTAGGTAAAATCAGAATTAATATCGCTAATATACCTTTGTATTTCTTCATATATTATAGTATTCCAAAAATATAGTGACCTTCTACCAAAAGAATAAATACTAAATAAGGAATTAGGACAACAGCAGGTAGAAGTATGCTTAGCTTTAAGCCTTTGACTTCATGTCCTAAGTGCATGAATTCCATTACAATATAAGCTGCCTTAATAATAGTAAGAATGATGAAAATTAAATTCAAAAGAGTAGTACCTAAAAAGATGTTGTCTGTAAGTACTGCAGGTTTGATTATTCCTAATATAACCTCAACAGCTGTAACGATTAGAAGAATCCAAAATACTCTCCAAATCCACCAAGTTCCTGTTTGCTCTGACATAATTATATATTTAAAATGTTTGTTTTATACTAAATAGAAAAAGGTAAATACAAAGACCCAAACTAAATCGACAAAGTGCCAATAAAGACCAACTTTCTCAACCATCTCATAATGCCCTCTTCTTTCGTAAGTGCCTTTTATAACGTTAATGAATATGACAATAAGAATCACTACACCACTAAATACGTGGAAGCCGTGAAATCCAGTAATGAAATAAAAGAAATTGGCAAATAATTGGTGACCATACTCGTTTCTAACAAGGTTAGCTCCTAAAACAACTTCTGCATTATTTAGATAGGCTGTTATAGCCTCACCACTAACTACCGATTTGTCGGCTAATCTGATACCGTATTGTGTATCTGCTAACAATGCACTTTTCACATCGTTAATAGTAATGTTTACATCATCGGCATAAGAATCAACACCTACTAAATCATAGATAGAATAAAAGTGTGCGTCTGCATCTACAACGTGTACTATATCGTGGTTGCTAAGCTCTATTCCTCCTCTGTCGCCATGAATGAAGTGTCCCCACTCCCATGCTTGAGAACCTAAGAATGTTATTCCTCCAAAAATAGTAAGCCCCATCCATAGGATAACTTTGTTTTTGTTGTTTTTGTGCCCTTCATTTACTGCGAGTACCATAGTTACAGAACTCATAATAAGAATAAAGGTCATCAGTGCAACAAACAATAAGGGGTGATCGCCATGTAAGAAAGGAAAGTGTGTAAACACATCTTCTGCAATAGGCCAAACGTCTGCATATTTGAAACGCATAAAGCCATAAGCGCATAAAAATCCGGAGAAAGTAAGTGCATCTGATACGAGGAAGAACCACATCATTAGCTTACCGTAGCTTGCCGCAAAAGGTCTGTCCCCTCCCGACCATGCTTGTTTTTCATTTGTTGTAATGTCTGCCATTTTTTCTTGGTTTGAAAAAGTTATGCAATATTAGTGATTATATAGTAAAAACAGGAATAAATAAAGCCATAAAAAATCTAAAAAGTTCCAAAAAATTGCACATAGCTCAATGCCAATAGAGTTTTGGCTGGAATACAAGCCTCTTTTGGCTTTAAAAGCGGTAATCAAAAGCGCAATAATACCACCTGCTAAATGTAATAAATGCAATAAGGTTAGTACATACAAAAATGAACCTGAGGCATTACTACCTGGTCCGGTAAAGTATACCCCTTCATCATACAATGCTCCCCAAGTAAGGTATTGCGATAAGGCAAATCCTAAACCCAATATAATCGTCCAATTAAGTCCTTTTTGAGCAGTTTCTAAATCATCTTTTTTAACGCTTTTCTTTGCCCAATTCATAGTAAAACTTGAAAGTATAATCAAAGCTGTACTGATATAAAACCAAATTGGAAAGTCATATGCTAACCAATTGCCTTCAGCTTTTCTTACCACTAAGGCACTCGTCAAACCGGCAAATATCATAGCCATACTTATCATAGAAATCCATAATAATGGCTTGGCAGACTTTTTCTTTTGTTCTTCAAATGTTGTCATAATAGTTTATCAATAACATAAATTAATTGTAATAATGGTAGGTATATAAAGGAAGCAAACATGAGCTTCTTTGCATCGTCATTAGAAAGACTTTTGAATAGCATTACAGACTTTGTGAAAAACCATAATCCTAAAATTATAGCAAACAGACAGGCTAATAAAGATAACTTTAGCTCACCTGTAAAACCAAAGGCTGGCAATACCGATAAGGGTATTAAAAATAAAGTATAAATTAATGTTTTGAAGGCGGTAGCCTTACCCTTTTCTCCAGGCAACATTTTGAAGCCCGCCTTAGTATAGTCTTCGTCAGACACCCATGCAATAGCCCAAAAATGCGGGAATTGCCAAATGAATTGAATAGCAAATAAAATACCCGCCTCAATAGCAAAATCATTAGATACAGCTACCCAACCCAACATAAAAGGGATAGCGCCAGGAAAAGCTCCAACAAACACAGAAAAGGAGGAAATACGCTTTAATGGCGTGTAGGCCAACACATACAAAAGCACAGATAGTGAACCAAAAATACCAGAGTACATATTTATGGAAAACAGGAAAAAGACTCCAACAAGCCCCATTGCAAGAGACAGTATTAAAGCTTGATTGGTTGTCATTCTTTGCTTAGGCAAAGGCCTGTTCTCTGTTCTCTTCATCAATTTATCCAAGTCTTTTTCGATCACTTGATTAAATCCGTTTGATGCAGCAACAACTAAAAAGCCTCCTAAAATTAAAGCTATCAAATCAAAAGATTGAAACAATCCGCCCGCAATAAAATACCCTGCAATAGCAGAAAAGACGACGCTTGTGGTCAATCTAATTTTTGAAAGCTGTAAAATGTCGTTTATGGACAATTTATAAGTGTTTGATAATGAGCATTATGAGACAAAAAACGTCTTTTTTATCTAGGGAGTAAATTTACCAATTTTTATATTTGCATGGGCTTTTATTGCTGAAATTTTAACAAAATTGTGTATTTAGAATTAATCTAAAAATCGTAATAGAAGTTTTGCAAATCCGTTTTGAAGGCAAAGAATAAATATTGATTTTTGGAAGTGGTATTCAAATCTTTAGAAACCCTATTAGTAATTCCTATCTCCAACTTCATATTGGTTCTAGGGTTTACAATATAACCCAATCTAAAATCAACAATTTGCAAATTAGTGGTATTGCCTTGAGCTATTTCATTACCGTAATCTTTTTTACCTTCTTTGTATGAAATAAATAAATCACTACCATAATTTGTAGTGTCCCCAGTTATTTCGCCACCATGCTTGGCATGTATTAGTTTCAAATCGGCAGTCCACCTATCTTTTCTATAACGCGCAATGCTTACATTTTCAAGAAAACTTGCACCTAGCGGGTGTGCTAAAGGCTGAGCATAATGAGCATAGTTCTGAATAGGGTTGAAATGAGAATAAGTAAATGGTCTAGCGAAGTTTACCTCCGTCTGTAGTGACAGGTTTTCAAAACCAAAAGCATCAAAATATTTCATCCCAATTTGCCCTCCATATTTATTGAGCCAAGAACCATTACGATCTAAAAAATCGCTCAACCTAAACTCATCAAGAACTAGCTGACCGTATAAATGAGAAGTAGACGTCAACTTATACTTTAATGACAAACCTAATAAGGCATTACCTTGTCGTGAATAACCAATAGAATACTCTACAGGTCTGTAAAAGATTATAGGATTCATATAGTTGATGTCAAATACATTGCCTAAACTATCTTCGGCTAACATTATGGATTCAAAAATGCCAATATTCAACCGCTCACCTAAATTAGTACTCAAGTAATGAATAGCACTAAATTTTGACTTGCTTATATCTTGCGCATCTATGTCGAAATTGATATCTTGAAAATAAGAAAATAGATTGACGTACTTAAATTTCCATACGTCGGTAGTTATTTTCAAATAAGGATAATTAAATGAATTATCGGAAAGTAACATAGAACGATACCCATCGCCAATAAAATGTTTGCCATGACCAAACTGTACGTCAAAGAATTTATTGATATCATAATTAGCATATCCTGAAGCATAATAAAAATCCATAATGCCCTCTTCGTAAAGCAGATTGTACTTTGCCATACCTTGACCAGGAACAACATTCTCATTAGTTCTCACATAGTCTTCTAAATAGTCTGAGAGCAACAACTGATTTTCATAAAAAGAAGAGTAAAAAGTTATTTTTTTTCCTATCCTTCCTTTTACCTCAACCCCTCTTGTGTTGACATATCGTCTATCATTGTCTTCTGCTAATTCAAAATGAAAAAGCGGATTCAATGCAAACATATAATCTGCATCTTCAACTCTCAATAAATCTGCGTTTAAAAAATCATAAATCAATGACTTTCTTGATGAAATTGGCTTGAAAGAGTTATAATAGGTAGTGTCGTCAGAGGAGAATAAAAAGGGCTTAAATGATGTATGTTTTGAGATACCAATATCGTGTATATCCTTTTCCGTATATGAATAATAGGAATGGCTTAAGGGTGCATTTATTTGCCCAATAAGAGTGAGTGAAAACTGTGACAGTAAAAAAATTAAAAGGTATTTTTTCATTTGCAGATTATTTAATCAAAATAGATTTTGAACTGATGTCTAAAGCAAAAGTAAACAAAACAAGCATTACAGAGAATTTATTATCGAGGTATAACCTTTAGCAATATCATCCCACGAATAATCCTCTCTCATGTGGTTTATCGCATTCTGTGTCATGTCCGTCATTAAATCCTTGTTGTTCATTAGTATATTTAACTGTTGTGCCAAATGTTTGAAATTACCTTTTTCAAAAAGCAAACCATTTTGTCCATCTTCTATAACTTCTTCAAATGGGGCTATTTTAGTTGCAACTACAGGCAAACCATAGGAAAGCGACATAAGCAAAACACCACTTTGGAAGATAAGCTCATAAGGTAAAGCTAAACAATCAGTTGCCTTGAAATATAATTCTCTTTTTTCCTCACTAATGTAATTGATGTCCAATATCAATCTACTTGACAAGTCCAGCTCATCAATAATGGACTGATATTTACTAAAGTCATCTTTACCCGAATGACCCGCAATGATAAGGTGCGTTGAAGCATCAATTAGAGGCATTGCTCTTAACATAACATCTAAACGCTTGGTCGGCTTTAATCGACCAAAAAATAAGATATATTGCCTATCGTTTTCTAAGCCTAGTGATTTTCTTGCTGAGTTTCTACTTATTGCTCTGTTGGGCAAATCAACAAAAGCGCCGTGCTTTAAAACACTAACCTTAGAATGCATTTTTGATTGTATTTGAGGCAACAAATGATCAAAAGAATAGCTATTGTGGACCACTATCCTATCAGACCAAAAATTATAAATAAGGTGGTGGTACCATTTATTATCTTGATTTGTGAAGGAAAATACATCGTGTGAAATTGTAATCGTCTTTAGCCCGAATAATTTGCAAAAAGCATAGGTCATAACCGCCATATTATGAGTAGAGAATACATGGATTATTACTTTAGAAATATTATTCCTTCTGCAATCCATACAAGACTTGAGCATTCCCATTAAAAAATTGAGCGTTTGAGAAAATTTATTTTTGAAAAAAGTGCCGAAAAAACGCTTAGCGATAACCGAATCAGAGTGCAACTCAAAGTTAGAATAAATAAAAGGTGTAATTTCTTGCTTAGTCAATGAGTTACAAAGAAATGTATCGTAATGATTCATTCCGCTTTTTATCCCTACCGGATCTATGATGGCTACTTTATCTTCCATCGAGTTAAATCAATATTTAATAATTTTTCTAATTGCAAAACATCTTCCTTATAGTAATCTCTTAATTTCTGTTCAGTCAGATTTAATAACTTGGGTTTATCCTTTTTTGAGAAAAACCTGACTTTTATTGATGACAAAAGTGTGAGAGGTAATATCATTTTAACCCCTTTTCTGACCCAATTGATTTTATACAATAGAGATATTATTGAATTTGAAGGTGCTAAGAATGGATTTTGAATGCTTAAGTCAACCACTTGTTGGTTAATCCTCAAAAAGCTAAATAGGCTAGTCATCACTTTTTGAGCATCTGCCTTAAAGTCTTCGTAAAAAATAATCATCACTTGTTCTCTACCAAAGGTATCAATATAGCGTTTCAATTGTGGACAATAATTGCCCAACTCTAAGTATTGCTGAAAATATTGAGGAAATTTTTGTGGATTAGCTATGATATCCTCTAAATTTTCTGAGCAAAAACCAAGACGACAATCCATCAAGTAATGTGAAAAAGCCCGTTCTATAGGGTGCCTTAACATTATTATAATTTTAGCCTCTGAATTGTAGTCGTGAATACGTTTGGGAACGTCCTCATAAAACAAATAAGAGACACTAGCTTCGCCTGTAATTTTTGACTTTTGGTTGGAAAAAAGTTTTTGATAATCTTCACTATTGTCCACACATAATGAATTGTAAAATAAAGTAGAGACTTCGTTTGAGGAAAAATAGTTCGGTTCCTTAACGCTACTCATACACACATCTGCATGCTGATCAAGATAATGGTGTAAGGAGGTGGTTCCCGCCTTTGGTGTGCCTACAATAAATGTATTGACTTTCATTATTACATTTTAAATCCTTGAAAATAGGACGATTGAATTAGGTAAAAGACACTCCATTTTTTTTCAAACCTTGGACTTATAAAAAACCGAGTCGTCAAATAAAACCATAGATAAATCAAATTTATATAGGCTATGAATGTCTTTTGTTTCTTTAAAAAATAGACGTGATTTTTACTATTCTGCTTAATGAAAAAAGTGCCGTATTTCTGAGGCTTATCTTTATTTCTTGATTGTGTCAGACTTCCTATTTTATGTAAAAAATGAATGTCGTGCCTATATCTAACCTCATGTTTTCCGTGTATCAAAACTCTATAGAAAAAATCGGTGTCGTCAAAATAGACAAAATACTTTTCGTCCATTAAGCCCACATCTTCAAAAACAGATTTATGAACTAGAGCACAACAGGTAGGAGCATACTCAATTTTATCGTCTACATTATATTGATTATCATCTGTTTCTCCTTGCCCCCTGTGGTAGTTTAAAAATGCTTTTTTTCTGTTATAAAACCCTCCTGCATACCAAATCATATTTGAAGGAGAAAAATAATTCATTTTTGGTACAACAATGGAAGAGCCGTAAGTCCGATATGTATCTAAAAGCTTGCTTAATAGATGATTTTCAAATACCGTATCATTATTTAGCAGTAAAACAAAATCACAATTATCCTTTAATGCCAACTTTATACCTTGATTATTACCTGCTGCTACACCAAGATTATTGGTGTTTTTTAAAAGAAGTTTAGATTCAAAACTCCAGTCCTCAATTTTTGAAATCGTGTCATCACTAGATGCGTTATCAATAACATATAAGTTAAAATCTGGATAGGCTAGATTTTCTATTGACGTGAAGAAATCTTCCAATACAGAAGAGCTATTATAAGTTACTGTGACAACACCTATTTTCATTTCATCAAACCTTTATCTTTCATTTCACTTATAGAATGGTCGTAGTTATCAGAATTAACATCTTGCCTTTTAACCCAATCTACAAATTGTTTCAAGCCCTCTTCAAAAGGTACTTTTGGGGTGAAACCTAAGGTCTGTTTAATTTTACTGATGTCTGCCTTATTATGACGAATATCTCCCAATCTATAATTTCCAGAAACATGAATTTCGACATCTGATTGATATAAGCGCTTCAATCCATCAGCTACAGTTTGTACAGTTGTAGAAACCCCCGAGCCAACATTAAATGAGTCGGATTCTATAGTATTGTTTTGAATGGCTAAAACAGTAGCGTCCACCACATCGTCTATGAATACGAAGTCACGACTTTCCTGTCCATCTTCAAAAATATTAATCGGATTATTATTTAATATTCTTGTAGAAAAGATAGATAAAATTCCAGTGTATGGATTGCTGAGTGATTGTCCTGGACCATATACATTTTGATACCTTAAAGAAACGGCAGAGATGCCTAAGCTTTTACACGCTACAAGAATCATTTGCTCTTGATTGCTCTTGGTGATACCATATATAGAAGTTGGATGGATTTTTGAATTTTCATCGGTGGATACTAAAGCAACCGATTGCTTGCATTTTGTACAAATAGGCTCAAAATGACCTTTCGACATTTGTTCGTCACTCCTTTCAGAAGGATATACATCTCCATGATCACTGCATTGGTATTTACCTTCTCCATAAATAGCTCTTGATGAAGCTACAACTACCTTTTTAACTTGATGTTCCTCGTTGGCTAATATATCTAACATGATAGCTGTACCACTACAGTTAACCTCAACATATTTTTCAATTTGATACATGGATTGTCCTGTTCCTGTTTCTGCAGCGAGATGAACAATGACACTATTATTGGCAATGGCCTTTTGCCAATCTTTTCTGTTTCTTACGTCACCTTTTATAAAAAAGACTTTATCTTTAATTGATAAATACAACTGTGAATTGTTCTCAGACTCGGTATGTATTTGTGGAGAAAGGTTATCAAGGATTGTTACTTTATGACCAAGACTAACAAGCTTCAATGCTAAATTGGAACCTATAAATCCAGCTCCACCAGAAATTAATATATTTTCCATCTAAACTTGTTTATAAAACCTATTCCACCTGAAATCACAAAAGTAAGGAAAAAAGGTCTGAGCATAATGGGCTCAGTCATTAATGATATTATTATAAAGATAAAAAACAAATTACGCTTTTCCAATATAAAAGCTTGATGATAAAGCATGAGTAAAAGCATCAAAGTAAAGGGTATTCCTGCTGCAGCTAAGAAAAACATTATCGAATTGGTTGATCCTTTATCATTAACATTTGAGAAATCTAATGCCTGTAAGTTTAATGAAAAGTTTGTTTTTTGGCGTGTATTCATAAATTGTTCATCATCTAATCCAACACCTGTTAGTGGATTTTCATAGACCATATAAAGCGGCTGAACTAGGTCAAAAAAACGTGCCTGAAAAGAATATTGACCCTCACCATGAAGCTTATCGGAAATGTTAGCCGCTGTAACGAAATAGACCAACGCAATCAATAAAACACTAATGGGTAAAAACAAGATGTTCTTTCTGATATCTGCACCAAAAGAAATAAGAAGCAGAATAAACATTACCACTAAACCTGTAGTTGAAAAGGTTGTGAAAATAGCAAGTACAGTAAGCCAAAATATTAAGCCTCTTTTCTTTTTAACAAAAGATATGATAAATAATAATAGATTGAGAAATATTTGTAGAACACCCGGCTCCCAAAATATTCCTTGATTTCTCACTAGATCTATACCTAATACAGAAAATGAGTGCGTGTATTTTAAATAAAAGAAAATGTTTAAGAAAGAAACACAGTCGTAACGACTGTTACTAATCTCAAATAAAAAAGATTGTATAAAGGGATATATAAAGAAACTAATTAAAGAATGTATTAATATAATCTTTAACACCAAATACAGGTGTGGAATAAACTGTTTTTTATTTTCCTCTCTCGAGTAATATAAGGCAGAGAAAATAGAAGAAGTAAATATGACAATGTTTGCAAAAAGCTTCTGCGTAGATTGAGTAGAGGTCGCAAATAAAAAGTTTATTAGCAGAAAAGATAAAAACAATATCAAAAGCTGAACAAAAATGAGAAGCTCTCTCTTGTAAATATGCTTGGCTAAAAACAAACTAGAGAAAAGAAAAAAAACAAAATAAAGCATCTCTTTTCTAAAAAAAACAAACAACATACTTCCTGCTGTTAAGACCAAAAAAAGCATTGGAAGCCAAGATAAACTCAGTTGTTTTAACGCAATTTTCATAATTATTCTTTAATCTTTTCCCAGCTTTCAGTAGAATGGTCGTATCTCTTTATGATTCGAGCAGGTGAACCAGCAACCATACAGTAGTCAGGAACATGATTGAGCACGACAGAGTTCGCTCCAACAATACAGTGTTTTCCAATTTTAGAAGAAATCACACATACGTTTTCTCCAAGCCACGTCCCTTCACCGACTTCAACTTCAGACTTGAAGCCAATCCCTTGGTCTTTAAATGGCAAATCCACTCTGTCAAAGCGATGAAAATTATCCGCAATATATACGTTGTCTCCCATTAAAACCCCTTTACCAATACGTATACTTTTTAAAGCTACTATATGAGCATTTCGTCCAATATAGGTTCTTTCACCTATTGACAATTTAATTTCAGAAGATTTTACCTCGCTATTATTCAAAGCCAAAAACCAAGCGTTAGGTTTTACATAGACTTCTCTTTCAATAGAAATAAAGCGAGCACCTTCAACACTAAAGGGCATAGCAAGTGTAGATTTAGGTCCTAATTCCTTAAATGAAGTTCGATAAAGGAAAGTAAAAATCTTATCTCTTATTCTTCGGTATATTTTATGAATTTGTTCCATTATTTAACCAGCCTATATTTTGCTCAGGCAATATTTCTTTTAACTGAGCAATATCTTCCACAAAATAGGATTCTAATTTGGATTTCAAAGATTCATCTAAAGAAATTTTTGATTTAGATAAATTCTTACGCATTACTAACTCTCTAAATAACTTTGTTCTTTGTTCTCCAATAACCTTATAAAGAACGGTTTTGAGAATGCTAAACTTTGAAGAATTTTGAAGAATTACATTTAGTTTTTTACTCTTTGGCGCACCTGTACTTTTTTTATTTATCATAAAGTGCGACACTTTAAAGTTGCTGTCAACTTCTAAAAAATTAAAAATATCAACTAAAGACTTATCGATGTCTTTTATGAAGTCTTCAAACAATATCACTTTAACTTCTTTAAATGCCTCTTTATAAGCTTTTACTGAGTCGGCATACGTACTCAAACCCTTGTAGTGCCAAAAAGAGTTAAACCCTTTTGAGATACGCTCAGACTCTTGTTGAAGAGCTTCCTCAAAATCTAGATTTTCATAGGTCGAATAATTGTGAGAATAATTAGAAAAAGCTCTTTCAATAGGGTTTCTCAAGAGTATTAAGATTTTTGGAGAATCACTATTAAGCTGTTTGATTTTTGGTATTACCTCATCAAAATGATACAGATATTGAGTGCTAGCGTCGCATCTAACTTTTTCTTTTTTATCTGCATACAGATTAGAATAATCATTCTCATTTAACACCGAACTTCTCAGTAAATAAGGTTTAATTGGATCTGAATCAGACGTTTTTTCTATACTTTCTTTAATAAAAAAACGAGGCTCTTTATCAGGAATTGCTATCTCTGGATGTTGATCAAGGTAGTGATACAAAGAAGTCGTTCCCGCCTTGGGCGCACCAACAATATAAAAGTTAGGATAAATCATCGTTTAATTCCAGGGAAATATATGGAATAAAAACCAAAGTTCTTCTTTATATAAATTATCATTAACACATTCCATATCACTCCGCTTATAGCACTAGCAAATGCAGCTCCGTCGATACCATACTTGGGGATAAGTGTATAATTCAAAACTATATTAATAATCGCTGTAAAGATAAGTATGTTCTGAAAAACATTTTGTTTGCCAACCATTTGTAAAAATGTCCCTACAGAACCAGAAATTGCGCTGAACATTTTGCTAATGGATAATATTATTAATGCCATAGCGGCTAACTTAAACTCATCACCAAAAACACCTAAAATAGTGTCTGGGAAAATTAAAAATAAAAGTATGACCGGAAAAGTTACCCAAAATATAGTTTTTGTTGATTGTTGAACTATTTTCTTTAGAGCATCAATATCTCCTGAAGAGTGAATTTCTGAAAATTTTGGTGCCGCAATACTGTTAACAGCCATTAAACCCATATAGGCTAACATGGATAGTTTTAATGCGATATTATAAATTCCTACTTTATCCGATGAGGTCATATTAGCCAGCATAAATAAGTCTACCTTCCCCATTATTAGCATCATAGATTGGCCCAGCAATAAAGGAATAGAAACTTTAAACAATGCTTTGGTACTCAACTCTGACTCACTATTATTCTGCTTTGAATCAACAATCTTAGCTCTATGAAAAAACCATAAAAAATAAGAAGAAATGGTCATGACAAAAACACTCATTACATAAGCGTAAATAGGTAGCTTTTCAGAGGTAGAAAAAGCAACTAATACCACCATTAAAATAAACGTAAATAAGGTGATGGCAACGTTATTCAAAAATGAAAAAGACATCATTTGCTTCAATCCTCGGATAGCCTGAGTGTTCATGTGGAACAGAACTAATGGAATAAAAGAAAAAGAAACTATTAAGAGGTATTCTTCATCTAAATTCATAAAGTTAGCTATATAATCAGAAAAGAATAATAACAATAAGGTGAAAACAACTGCCGATAAAGTAACAAGTGCTATTGACTTAAAAAAAAGTTGATTGATTAAGCTAGAAGCTCCTTTATGTACATATCTGGAGATAAATCGCACTAATACCGTATCTATTCCTAGCCTTGAAATAATGCTTAAGATCTCAACTATTAGTAGTGCGGTCACGTACTGACCAAAAACAAAAGCTCCAAACTTATTTGTAATAAAAATGGCAAGACCATAGCCGACTAACAAGCCTACAATTTTAAGAAGAAATGTACTAGATGCTCCTTTGATTAATTCAAAAAAATGAACATCTCGAGAATATTTTGAAAGGTATGATTTTATTTTATTCAAAAAGTCTAATAGTTTGAATTAGAATGTTTGCCTTGTAATATTGCCAAAGCAGAAGAGGTGCCTATGCGCTTAACACCAAGGTCAATCATAGTGTAAAAGTCTTCAGCACTACGAATTCCGCCAGATGCTTTTACAGCCAAGGGCGATGAATGCTCAACCATAAGCTTAATTGCTGAAACGGTGGCACCGTTAGGTTCTGAATTTGGACTAACATAAAAACCTGTAGAAGATTTTACAAACACATCTTGTGATTTGGCATTTTCAAAGTTCTCCAAAACAATATCTCTGATCAGCTGACAGATGTTTATTATCTCGTTATCACTTAAAGCTGCCGACTCAATTATCCACTTTATGGTCTTGTTGTTTGATAGGCATAAGGCTGTACATTCTTTGACTTCATTAGCGATATAGTCTTTTTCATTTTGTATAAATCGATTATAATTGATAACAACATCTATGTCGTCAGCTCCTAGCTCAATGGCTGATTGAATCTCATTTAACTTACTTTCTGTTGATGAAGTTCCGCTCGGAAAATCGATGACTGTACCCACTAAGACTTGACTATTTTTAGCAGCTATAATTTGCCTAGCCAAAGAGATGTGACCTGAACGAATCATTACTAATTTAAACTGATGCTCTATAGCCTCCAAAACCACAGACTTAATACAATGTATATCTTCTTCAGATGATATATTTGCCTGTTCTTTAGTTTTAAGATAAGTAGAATCAAAAAAGTTGACCATTTTAGAATTCATATAGTGTCTTGTTTTGGGCTAGTAAAAATAGCGATTTTAAAGCAGAAAATCTAGTATTAAAAAAGGCTCTCCAAACGGAGAGCCTTTTAAGTATTGTTAAATAGGGGTTAGTTTAATTTAAAACTAATTGGAACATTATACTGAACCTTTACAGGCTTACCCCTTTGTTTTCCTGGTTTAAATTTTGGCAAACTAGAAACTACACGAATTGCTTCTGAATCTAGATACTTGTCAACACCTCTTAATATTTTAACGTTGGTGACTTTTCCTGTTTTATCAACGACAAAACTGACAAAAACTCTACCCGTAATATTGTTTTCTTTTGCAATTGGCGGATACTTTGTTTTTCTAGCAATGAACTGCATAATCTTAGTTTGAGTACACGTTTCGTCACTACATCCTTCAAAGCGAGGCATATCTTCTACCACCATAAATATTTCGTCGGTAGTTTCTTCTTCCTCTTCTATAACCTCAAGGTCTTCATCAGATTCAGTATCTTCAATTTCTACCTCTTCAATTTCCTCATCGTCTTCAACAATTATAATTTCATCTGGCGGCGGTGGAGGTGGTGGAGGTGGCTTTTGTTCTCTAAACGTATTTTCTATTTCTTCCTCAAACTCTGCATCTAGCACTAAATCTCCTAACGAAGCAACAACTTTTTCATACGTTCTGTACTCGAAAGCGCCTAAAACGATTAATAGAGATAGAGCCAAGCCGATTTGCATAAACAAACCTCTTTTCTTCTCTAAATCTACTTTGGGGTTCTTTTTTGGTTCCATAAAAATTGGGTTACTTGAGCAAATTTAACCTTTTTTAATCGAATTTGTTGATACGGGAAAAGGAAATTTCTTAAAAATCCAAACGCCTAAAAACACCCCTACGGTGTCTGCTAACCAATCTAAGACATCGGCACTTCTTTCTACAAAAACTAGATCTTGAAGTAACTCAAGCAACAATCCGTAAGCAACAAATGATACAATAAGATAACGAATAAAAGCCTTTTTTTGTTGCTCGGCTAATGCCACGGCAAACAAATAAACGCCAATCATAAAAACGATAGCGTGTACAAGCTTATCGATTTGAAAAAAGTCAGAAATAGAAAATTCTGGAAAATCAGAGCCTGGAATAGCATGTAAAACTGCTATAACTACAGCCCATACTATTGCTAAAGTAAAGCGCATTTAACTAATTAATTCCTTGTATTGTTCAGCTGATAATAATGAATCTAATTCAGAGTTGTCTGAAATTTTAATTCGAATCATCCATCCTTCTCCGTAAGGGTCAGTATTGACTACTTCAGGAGTATCTTCTAACTCAGAGTTGAATGAAAGTATTTCAGCCGACAATGGCATAAATAAGTCAGATACTGTTTTTACAGCTTCAACTGAACCAAAAACTTCCTCTTGGTCAATAGTATCTCCTTCAGTTTCAACCTCAACAAAAACAATATCGCCCAATTCACTCTGAGCAAAATCGGTAATTCCGACTACTGCCTCGTCACCTTCAATCTTTACCCATTCGTGGTCTTTAGTATATTTTAAATCTGCAGGAATATTCATGTCTACTTTTATTTATTTTATTTGGCACAAAAATACAATATAAAGTTTAATTTAATGCTATTGAGCTAAGGTGAATCTGACACTAAAACCACCATTTGTTATTGCTGAAGGGAAGGTATTTGAAACGTATGGATTTGTCATTACTTTATCGAAGAATAAGCGCAAATTAAATCTACTACTTACTACATAGTCAGCAGTAAATTTTAAAGTAATTACGCTATTGCCACCTGTTATTTCTTCTTGATTCTCTTCAATCTTTCTAATGATAACTTTGTTACTTCGTAATGAAAAATCAAGCTTTAAATCTAGGTCTGAACTTATCTTCCTTTGTTTCCCTGCCGCCCTAACATTAAAGGATAATTCTTTTATTCTGTAGCCTGTACCAACAATCCATTCGTCTGAAGATCTATCCGTAAGTTGATTATTACTTAGACCTAAACTCAAGGTTCTTTCTTTTTTGATTTCCAAACGAGCCGTCATACTATTTTTGAAAGTCATGTCTATCTTAAATAGTGGGTTCAAGCTTTCTCTTAGGGTAACTTGATTAATTTCGTACTTGTCATAATAGTTTAAGGTTGCTTCGTTTATAGCATTTGGCCATTGGTCAAAACCCTCCTCATAATCTAAACTAGTCACGTAATTTCCTACGCTGTATGTAGATTGGTAAGAATGGCTCAACACTATGTTATTCATTCTCTTTTTTATCCATTTCAGATTACGCAAACCATCAAAATTGATTCGCCAATTTGGCAATGGTATGTTTGGAAAATTATTGAGCCCAACTGACGAAGCATTTTTACCTGAGTAAGCTGCCAAGAAGGCAGGTATCAACACATCTTGAGAATTACTTTGATATCCTAAGGGATAACCTGTGCTATCAACAATACTATTATCATATGGGTTAGATCCAGCAAGTCTATTGGCAATGACTTCTCTATTATCTCTAAACTGCTGAAAAGTAGCATTAGAATAATTGTCATCATCTTTTATAAAGGATGTATTCCAACTAATAAAAGAAATGCTATGGCTACCATTTTCTATTGTATTGAATGATTCGTAGTCACCCAAATTAGGATCATACTTATATATCTCTTGTGAATTATTGGTTTTGGTTCTATTAGCTGTCAGCTCTATCCTAAATCCTTTAATAGGCTCAAGAGTACCTCTCAAATTAAGTGTTTCGCTATTGGTAAGCTTAAAGAATTGATTCAAATCTGTATTTGAAGTAAGCCAACCTCCTTGTGAACTTAACTCTCTAATATCAATGTTTTGACTTCCTAAAGCAAAAGGAATGCCTGGTGCCATAGCGTCCCAATCTTGTCCAAAGAAATGAGGTTTTTTATTGAAACCAGGCAATACTACACCTTGATTTTGTCTATAGGAAATGGATATATTTTTGACTAATAGAGCTGTTTTCAAAACGCCATTAACAATATCTTTCATAGAAACTCTTACGGTATCTTGCGCCTCGTTAGGTAGTCGGATAGATTCTCTAGTAGACCCCCTCCCTCGAGTTACATTTCTAGAACTAGTCCTATTGAGCTTTTTAAGGAATGGCACTTTGTTATACAATTGCCCAAAATTAAATGTCGAGTTTATCTGTTTATTATTACTATTCTGAATAGTATTACCTAGACTTTGCAAACTTAAAGGTGCCGCTAGCCAATCGTAATTTGCAACATACTTAGTATTTAAATTAATCCAAGAAGTAAGTGGAAATTTATTTAACGGTACATTATAACTCGCATTGAGAGAATGATGGTACAAAGTGGGTCGTCCAAAATTCAAGATATTATTCCAAACGGAGTCTTTTTTCTCTTGATAATAAGGGTCAGACCTAACAAGTTCACCTTGTGGCTCGTCTATACTAGCTGAGTTATTGACTTTGAATTCTGTTTTTAGAGTACGTGTCAAATCGTACTTAATACTATAGTTTCTATTCCAAACAAATGCCTTGTTGTAGTAGGGTGGCAATGTGAAATCTGGGTTGTTGATATTTCTAAATTGAGTTTTATTGTAATACCTATCCAAATCTGTTTGGAATGAGATTGATTTCGGTAAAGTATAAAAGTTAAAATCTTTTAAAAGAGCAAAATACTTGTTTTTGAACAGCTTAACTTTTTGGAAAGGTTTTATATTTTTAGGTTTAGAGGAATAGGTGTAATTTAATGATGCTTTAGTGCTCACTGTTGTTCTTTCCTTGAGGCTTACATTTCTAGAAAATGTTTCGTTTCTTGAATATGTTGCTGATAGGTTTTCAATATCGTAAATCTTTGTTTTGTTCCCCGCTGATGACGACTTATTCTTCCTGACATTAGTGAAGTTGATAGACTTCCTTTTTGTTAAGTCTTGAGCTATCTCTTTTAATTCTTCTTTCTTCTCATTGGACTGCAACTCATCTAGAGAGGCTTTCAGCGTAATATCTGGGTCAAGTGGATTGTATTGAGGGTTTTGAATGGCTTCAGAAATACCAACATACATCGGTATTTTTATAGCTGCCTTTTCACCAAAGAAATTACCTAATGCAAAGGTTGAAGAGAAGTCATATTGATAGGCATCGTATTTTTGTCTTGCTGTAAGACTCTGGTCAATAGAACCAAAGCCAATAGTACTCATGCTTCCCGTAAGGTTTACATTTGCAAAGTCTGCTAATCTAGCATTTATTCGGCCGTTTGCAGCATAACCACCCCTTTCGTCAAAATCAGTCAATCGCAATTCATTCAACCAAATTTCACCACACTTCGATGAGCCATCGTCATTAGAGGTCGAGTTTGGACTTCCTTTTCGAGGATTTCTGACACCCAACATTATGGTTTTTACCATGCTTATATTTGGGTTACCAACTACAGTAACTTGTTTGTCAGTTCCTGAAAATGGATCTGTAGTACTAGCATGAATACCATCTCTTACCGCTTTATTTCTTTCTTGCTTAGCATCAAGCAATTGTTCAAAGGTGATATTGAGCTCGTTTTCGATTGGCCAAATAAGTTGGTCGTCCAGTCTAGAAACGCCCCAAGGTGTTACTTTTAAAGGTATTTCGTATTCGTAATAGTTATCATTAAAGTCGGTTCCTAACCTAACGAACAAGGACAATTCACCATCTTGTAATGCAGACTCCACTTCTCCTGAAGCCTCGGCATGAACATACATTTTCAGACGTTTATAAGTTCTGAAGTCATTATTGAAGGTTTTGTATGCTGCTCGAGAATCTCCGTCTTCTAAATCGCAAACTTTGAGTACTAAAGACTGTTCGTTTTGTCTTCTGACATAAGTCGTTGTGTTATCTACTTCTTGCTCAATACCTGGTGGTAGCACGTATGGCACTGGGATTTTTTCAGCATTCTCTTCTATATTTACCACAGAAACATCAAAGGATGTGGTGCTGGAGTTATCATTAGGAACATATTCACCCTCTGTTTTTAAGCTGAAATTATAACGTCTCCATTCACCACGAACCAACTCCAAAGTTGCAAAACGCATAACGATAGGTTGGTCAAAATCTTTCAACAACATACGTATGAATCGTATGGACTTGAAATCACGAATAGAACCTACTGTTTTATCTGGCTGTTGTACTGGTATTTTAAACTGATACCATTTGATTGACCTATCACCTGTAGGGGTTTTGGCGGTAGTTTCTTGTATATCGGTTATATAGCTATCGCCAATTTGCATATTGGGAAATAATGGAATATTGTAGTGATAATAACTCTCCGACTCATTTAGTGTATTATCAAAGTTTATATCCTCTGTGTTAGGAATGGTAGTAGACATTGTAGGTGTGGGGTTGGGAATTGCTGAATTGCCGTCTATACCAGAAAAATATTCATAACGCTTTAAAATAGATGCGCTTTGTCCGTCTAAGGCATCGCCTAGGAAATAAGTGTAGTTATCAGAAGAAGGGTCTGTATTCGCTAAAGTATAGGCCTCACTATTTACACCATATATAGTTTCTATCTTCTGAATATATGCTGTGTCGAAAAAAGCACGCTCATCAACATCTCTCAAACCATCAAGTCCAACATCTTGATATTGGCGTGATTCAGCATCGACATCAAAGGAATTAGTTAAAGCAAAAGTTGTAGGCATACGTCCCCAGACACTACTTTCATCGTCTATGTTCTCTAAGGTTTCTGAGGAAGGCAAACCATTTTCGAAACTCTTAAAGCCATCTTTTAAAACATCTTCTGAAACATTACCCAAGTTCATAATTAAGTTACCTCCATTTTGATTTTCAGAATCCTCGTTAAAAGGGTCCATTATCCAAAACTCTACAAATTCAATATTTTGCAATTCAAAATCTGTTGTTTCCAACTTACGCATAATACCTGCCCATCTATTTTCAGGGTTTAGTAATAAGCCTGTCGTGGTTATATTATCAGTGTCGAAGTTATAAGGCCCTCGTTTAGATGGATTATAAGACAGGTTGAAAATTGGTAAATTCGATACTTGAGTAGCGTATTGTGGATCTCGATTAGGAAAAACTTCTTTTTCTAAAACCTCTCTCACGCTATGGTTAGAAAGTTGAGTATCGTCATTAGCAATGTGTGAGGGGGTATTGGTAGAATTTCTATAAAAAGCAGGATCAATATTGTACCAAGACATTAAAGCTCTATTGGCACCAGAATTCAAATTTCCAAGCCTAGGACTTTGATTTCCTAATGCTGATTCGGGAAATAAATCAGGATCATTGGGCAGACTTGCTAAAAACCAAGCTCCCGGATTTTTAATATCTATTCCTGTGCTACTTGCTTCAAAGTCATCAATATATGCTGTACCGCTTTCTCCAATCGCTCGCTGATGACCAGGAATTAAATGAGCAAACTCACCTTGTGCCGTAAGCATAGATTTTTCTTTGGTTTCAAGAAGAGGTAAAAAGTCGACAATCTTGGTCAGTAAATTAGACTCTGTTCTATATGTACCATCTAAACCCCAAATAGTGTTTGAGATAGGTTCGTCACCAGAGTTTACTTTCTTAGAATATGGCTTTTCGGTAAGGTTCAATATCGTACCTCCAAGCATAAAGTCATCCGAAATCCGATAATCAACGTGAGTACCTACAAGCGTTTTTTGCTGAAGACCGAAGGAATTGCTTTCAACAGAAATACGAATTGGAGTTCCAGATAATAAAATCCCGTCATTGATAATATTCACTTTACCCATAGAATAGTTAACGGTAAAGTCTTTACCTTCCTCTAATCGAAGCCCGCCAGCTGTAACAACTACAGAGCCTTGCTCTATGGAAAAAACTCCAAGATAAATTTCCGCTCCTGACTCCGACTGGTAGCTTCCTTTTATTCTAAATTTGTTGTATTCGGGAAACTGTTGAGCTATTGTTAAGGTAGAATCGTATAAGACATCATAAACGTAATTATCAGCAATATCGTTATTACTAAATTTACTTCTAAGGTCTTCACCAAAAGGTTCTCGTACAGGGAAAATGATTTTACCATTAGATGTAATTATTGTTATGCCTGGTAAGAAGTCAAAAATACCATCAGACCTGCGTTCTTGTTGAGCATTCAATTGGTCTAATGACAACAAATTGATAATTGGTTTATTGGTTAAGCCGTCTTCAGGGATATAGTTTGTTATTGTTCCGTTATCCCTAGTGTTTTCAAACACTACATCGAGGTAAAATTCTGTAGAACTGACATTATAAGCCCCTAATGAATAGATGTTTTTCATCATCAAATCCCAGTTAGGTAATAGAGGGGAAAAACTCAAGTTCTTCAATAACTTAACATATAATGAGCTCGGTGCCGAAGGACCGTTTGAACTGAATTCTCCTACTTGATACAATTCATTGCCAATAGTATATTGAAATGCTACAGCTAATACCTCGTCAGGACCAATAACACTATTTAAAGATATGAAACCTAGCTGAGGGTGAAAAGTATATTCAGTAGGTGATAATAAACGAGCACGTTCTAACTTTTCATAGTCTTGAGATCCTAAAAAATCAGGGTAAGAGGTCGCATTAAAAATACTATTAACCTGATTGATATTTCTCAAATCAGTTCCTTCGGCAAGCATTTGCTGATAAAGTGTATTGTTATCGTTGTCTGGATAGGAAAAATCAGCATTATCACTAAACAAATTCGTGTTATACATATCTGCTTGTGACTCTCCCAAATCCAAAAAGGCTAAAATATTTCTTGTGTCTTCTATCGTACCAGTTTTGTTTGTCACCCAAACTTCTATCTTGGTAATATTTACTGGAGAATTAATAAAAGGTAGTTGTGACATCGCCTCGTTATATCTCGATTTAAAGTAATGAGATAGGAAAAAGTGCTTATTGGTTTCGTATTGGTCGGCATAGATATCAAAGTCTGTAGTTTGTGCGCCACCTGAAACATCAATAACTTTAGAATTACTTTTTTGTTGAGAAAAAATAGTGGTTACAGTAGCTCTACCAAATTGTAATTGTGTTTTTAGTCCTAATAAACTTTGGCTTCCAGAAATCAATGTTCCATTAAGTGGAAGCCCCACGTTACCTATCTCAATTTTTTTGATTATTTCATCTTCCTCGCCTTCATACTCTAGCTTTATTTTATTGTCAAAATCAAAAATAGCTTCGGTATTATAATTGGTGTTAAGTTGTAGCTTATCTCCGATTTTACCTATAACATTCATTTGTATTTTTTGCTTAAAATCAAAGCTTGTATTGCTTTGTTTATCGATGGGCAAAGCGTTATTTTCGGTTTTGTTATGCTTTATAGAAAAGATCAATTCTGCTGAGCCTTGAGGTCTAATGTCTACAGTACTGTTTCCAAATATTTTATCAAAAATCTCTCCTCCAATATCAATGCTTAAAGGTCCTTTATTGACATTATCTCCACTAAGAGAAGGGTTGGAGGTTTTTTCTTTCCAGTAATCTACTATGGACTGTTTAGAATTGTAATTGTCGTATTCTTCTGAGCTAAGGAAAGTTGGATTTGAAAGCCTAAATCCGTTTATGTTTTGTTCAACGCTGTAGAGTTTTGTCTCGGGGTCATACTCCAATTGTGGTTGTAGGTTTGATGGTGTAGAAAGGTAAAAACCACTGGAAGGTTCATCCAGGGGATTATCCCAAGATTGTGACTCTGGCAATTGAAAAATGAGGCTGTCATTAGTGGACTGAGAAAATGAAAATTTGCTCAGCACTAAAAACAAGAAAAAGCACCAAAGTGCTTGTTTATGTATTGCCTTATTTTGAAACACTATTTATACATTGAATTAGAGAAATTCTCTACATTTTTTTCAATACTCTTTTTACTAATTCTTCCACTCCAACATCACCGTCAGCCTGCAATTCTTTATCAATGGATTTTTCGACACTGTTTTTATTAAACCCAAGCATGGTTAATGCCGATAACGCTTCTTCTCTTGTTGTATTGTATGAAGTAGTAGAAGAATTTGCACTTATTCCAAGTTTAGCAATTTTATCTTTCAAATCAAGAATTATACGCTGTGCTGTTTTGCCGCCAATTCCTTTTACACTTTGTAAAACTCTCACGTTATCGGTGAGAATAGCTTGTTGTATCTCATGAGGTGTTAAGGAAGATAATATCATCTGAGCTGTATTTGGGCCTACTCCAGAAACAGAAATAAGTAACCTAAAAAGTTCTCGTTCATCTTTATCGAAGAACCCAAACAAGGTATGGGCGTCCTCCTTAATAGACAAATGTGTAAAAAGCATACAATGCTCATTATTTGACAACTTAGAAAAAGTTTGCAATGATATCCTTAATAAATAACCAACCCCATTACAATCGATAATGACAAATGAGGGGTTTTTCTCTATTAATTTTCCTTGAATGTGTGTAATCATTTTCTTTTAGTTTGGGCATCAATAACAGCAATAGTTACCATATTTACTATTTCACGAACTGAACAGCCTAGTTGTAAAATATGAACGGGCTTTTTCATTCCTATAAGTATTGGTCCTATAGCTTCTACGTCATCAAATTCTTGCATCATCTTATAAGCTATATTTCCAGATTCTAAGTTGGGGAAGATAAGCGTATTAGCATTATCTGTCAAATCAGAGAATGGGAAAATTTGTTGCCTTTTATCTTTATGCAATGCAAAATCTGCTTGTATCTCTCCGTCAATTACTAAATTAGGCTCTTTGTCTTTTACGATTTTTAAAGCTCGTGTTATTTTAGCAACACTTGGGTTCATTGATGAGCCAAAATTAGAGTAAGACAAGAGTGCTAATCTAGGAACAACATTAAATCGGCGAACCGTTTTTGCGGTTAACATGGCAATATTTGCTAATTCATTATCGGTCGGATTGATATTTATAGTAGTATCTGCTAAAAATAGCGTCCCTTTTTTAGTGTTTAAAATAAACATTCCAGCAACTTTATCTACACCCTCTTCAGTTCCTATAATTTGTAAGGCTGGACGTAAAGTACTAGGATAGTTTCTGCTAATACCTGAAATAAAGGCATCAGCCATACCTTGATCTACCATCATAGAACCAAAATAATTCCTCTCTCGCATCAGCTTTTGAGCCTCGGGAAGTGTCAAACCTTTACGTTTACGTTTATCAAAAAGAATCTCTCCGAATTGGTTACGTATATCTCTTTGTTCATCGCTCTTAGGATCAAGAATTAGCACATCATCTAAATCCAAAACATTGTCTTCAATGAGTTGTCTAATTTTAGCTTCTCTACCGAGAAGGATCGGAATAGCAATACCTTCGTCCTTAACTTCTTGAGCTGCTTTCAAGACTTTATAATGTTCGGCCTCGGCAAACACAATACGCTTGGGGTTTCTTTTGGCTTTAGTCGTTATTCTTCTTACAAGCTTATTATCTAAACCTAAACGTTTATTGAGCTCTTGAGCGTAGGCTTCAAAATCAGAAATTTTCTTTTGAGCCACACCAGACTCAATAGCGGCTTTAGCTACTGCTGGAGCAACAACGGATATCAGACGATTGTCTAAAGGTTTGGGGATAATATACTCTGGGCCAAAAGTAATCACCTTTTCACCATAAGCTAAATTAACTGTGTCTGGGACAACTTCTTTTGTGAGCTCAGCAATACTGCGAACTGCTGCTAACTTCATAGCTTCGTTGATAGTGGTTGCTCTAACATCAAGAGCTCCTCTAAATATATAGGGAAACCCTAACACATTATTAACCTGATTAGAATGATCCGAACGACCTGTTGCCATAATAATATCCTCTCTAGCAGAAATTGCGTCATCGTAAGATATCTCTGGGTCAGGGTTAGCTAATGCAAATACAATGGGCATATCAGCCATAGACTTTATCATCTGTTTAGAAACAATATTTCCAGATGACAAGCCAAGAAATACATCGGCATTAGTCATAGCCTCATCAAGAGTGTGTATATTACTATCGGTTGCAAAAAAAGCTTTTTCATTACTTAGGTTATCCCTGTCTTCTCTTATAACGCCCTTGCTATCCAACATGACAATATTGGATTTTTTAGCGCCTAACGAAAGATATAATTTAGCACAAGACATAGCTGCTGCACCAGCACCATTGATAACAATATGAATATCTTCTATTTTCTTGTCGGCAATTTCTAGTGCATTTAATAATGCCGCAGCAGATATGATAGCTGTACCATGCTGATCATCGTGCATTATAGGGATATCCAATTCTTCTTTCAGACGTTTTTCTATTTCAAAACATTCTGGGGCTTTGATATCTTCTAAATTTATTCCCCCAAAAGTTGGAGCAATAGATTTCACGACCTCTACGAATTTATCCACTTCGGAAGCATCAACTTCGATATCAAAGACATCTATATCGGCAAAGATTTTGAATAACAAGCCTTTACCTTC
The DNA here is from genome assembly GCA_029248105.1 of Flavobacteriales bacterium. Lineage (NCBI taxonomy): Bacteria > Pseudomonadati > Bacteroidota > Flavobacteriia > Flavobacteriales > Flavobacteriales bacterium. Next base: position 1,655 of record JAQWJZ010000018.1, on the reverse strand, counting down.
CATTACTGGCTTGGAGGCTTCAGGGCCAATATCACCTAACCCAAGTACTGCTGTACCGTTAGTTATTACAGCCACTAGATTACTTTTAGCAGTATATTCATAGACATCTTCTGGATTTTCGCTGATTTTGATACAAGGTTCAGCAACACCTGGAGAATATGCTAAAGATAAATCTCGCTGAGAACTGTGCTTTTTGGTAGGGACTACTTCAATCTTTCCTGGCCTGCCAGACTTATGATAATCTAGGGATTCTTGTTTTCTTCTTCTATTAGACATACGTTATTCTTAGAAATAAGCTCGTAAAATTAAACAAAAAAAACCGGCACTAAGACCGGTTTTTAAATTATGTGTGCGTTCGTTTATCTACTGACTACTAAGCGTTTCATTGTTTTGAACTCGCCATTGACCAAAATGTTAGCAAAATACAAACCCATTTTAGTGTCACTAACATCAAACTTAAATGTGCCGTTTTTATTTTTAATAATTTCCTTTTTTACAATAGAACCTAGCATATCTGTAACTACTATTTCCGCCACATCACTTGAATTTAAATTATAATCTAAAAAAGCTGTTGAAGACGTTGGATTGGGGTGGAACTCAGAAAAATAAGAGCTATTAAAATTGTCATTCACAGAAGTAGCAGCAAAAGAGTAATAAACTATTGTACATGCTGAATCAGATGGGTTAGCCTCATTAAAAGCACAATACTTTACAGTAGCAGATGCTGGTTTATAGCCTTGGTTGTCATAATGCACTTGAAAGCTGTTTTCATCAACCTGTTGTGGTGCAAACATTTTTCCATCGGGGGAAACACTTGTAGAAGCACCATAACACGCATTCCAACAAAAGTAATTCTCTGTACCTAATGTTTGATTAAGCGTTTGCCTGGAAACCATAATATTAATTGTTTCATCAGAAGTATTTCTGACCGTAATCTCCGTTCCTATATCACCAATTAGAGTCGTACAACAAGAAGGGTCAACCTCTGTTTTATGAGCTTCCACAGAGATACTTTGAGAAAACACCGTGAAACTCAAGATGGCAAAAGTAAATAGTAATAGATTTTTCATAATAGCATAATTTATTTAACAAATATAGTAAAAACAAAGGAATGATACTGACTTTGAATACGGCAAATATAGGCGCTTGAACACGTAAGAAATCCAATTTCTTGAACATAATTATTTTCTAATAATGAAAAAATTTGCTTAATTTAGCACCTCCTTATAAGCAGGTGATTTTATGATTGTTTAATTATTAATATAACAACATAAAAAATGAAAAAAATTACTATTTTAATGTTATCCGCCCTATACTTTGTTAGTACAGATGTATGTGCTCAAATGGCTGACGGAAGCACAGTTCCCGACTTTACCGGAACAGATATTAACGGCAATAGTCATACCCTTTATGCAGATTATTTGGACCAAGGCATTCCTGTTGTCATTGATGTTTCTGCAACTTGGTGTGGACCATGTTGGTCTTATCATCAAACTCACGCTCTTAAAAACCTTTATAATACGTATGGTCCAGATGCTAGTAACGAAATAGCAGTGTTGTTTGTAGAAGGCTCTGCAAGTTCCACTCAAGCAGATTTAGAAGGTACAGGTTCTAACACAACTGGAGATTGGATTATAAAGGTTTTTAAGAGCGTG
>JAQWJZ010000017.1 GCA_029248105.1 Flavobacteriales bacterium | reverse complement strand
CAACAACAAATTGAGGAGCTGAAAGCTAATTATAAGCGACTCTTAGAGCGTTTGGATGATTTGGAGCAATCAAAAAATTAACCCTTTATTTTTTTAGGTAATTTGTCCCAAACCAATTGATAGGAATGATCTATCCACTCTAGTATTTGCTTTACAGGAAGTTGCTCAATTACTATTGTGTTCCAATGTTTTTTGTTGCAATGATAACCGGGTACTACTTGCTCAAAGGCTTCTCTCAATTCTATCGCTTTTTCAGGTTCGCACTTAAGATTGATTCTCAAAGGAACTTCTTCCAATGCAAACAAGGCAAATATTTTGCCGTGTACTTTAAAAACTAAAGTCTTTTCATCAAAGGGAAACCCTTCGCTGACATTATTTTTAGCTAGGCAATAAGTTCTTAACTCCTCAATCATAATAAGGCATATAGGGTGGGTCTGCTCGGACTGGCATCGTTGTGAAAAGGGGCAAAGCTGAGGTTCAGCAAATAGTGTCCGTCCGTAATTGAGGAGGGGACGTATATCAGCTCTGTTATACTGCAATCCATTCTAGTGTTGTTGGGATAATTCCAAAAAGCGTGGTGAGCTGCCAAAGCGCCACCATCTTGCTCTTTATCTACTGACGGCAAGTCAATGAGTAAGTGTTTTATGTCTAATTCTCTGAGCAAGTCTGCGGCTTCTTTTTCCAAATAGGGTGGGTTGGTGTTGGAATAAGCCTTGTTTTTCTTGTCCTTACCATTGGGAAGGGTGCGAATAATGATGGACTCTGTTTGTGGCTCAATTACCTGTTCAATTTGAGCTCTAGTAATGATTAAATCTCCATCTTGTTGTGTGGGCTCAATGCTAATGAGTTGGGTAGTAAAAAAGTAGGTTTTAACACATTCGTTAATGGATTCTTTTTCTTTTGAAATATGTCCCACACATTCGGTATGTGTGCCATGTCCATGAGGGTTAAAGAAGATGTTGAAAAAATTGACCGAGCCTCCTTTTTTAACCTCGCCAACCCAATCGCCCATAACAACCGCTTCCATTTTTACATCTGGCACATACCAAGCGTTGGGATTGTCATTACCATCTTTTAAGGGCAGAGAAATATCAATAGGTTGTGTTAAATCTACCTTAAAGGTCTTCTCTTTGTGAGTGATGTTTGCTATCATGGCTTAAAAGTATTCAAAATTTAATAAATGGTATGTTTTTGCTTGATTTTAAAAAAACACACCAAAAAAGCATTTTATTTTGTTTGTTTTTGGCATTTTTTGCTCAAAAACGATTCAAAACCCTTCAAAATTGACTAAAAACATTATTTTTTTACCCTTTTTTGAATTATTTTAAAACGGTCTTTTTTTTGTAGTGGTTAAAATTCTGTTTTTTGCATAAAAACAGTAAAAAAGGAATAAAAAGCACTAAAAACGATAAAAAAATATCAAAAAACTCCATTTTTGGGCTCTTTCTTTTTTATTTCACGTAAAACAAGTCAGAAGCTATCCAATCTGCTACTAATTTGCCTTTTTTTGTCAAAATAAAAAATTCGCCATTTCTCTCAATTTCTGCGTTTTTTTGCCATTTTTTGAGTGAAAATGTTAAAAAATCGACTAAAAATGGTGAAAAACGAGCTTTTACATAGCTTATATTACAGCCTTCTTTAGTGCGAAGTGAGGTGAGCACATATTCATTAAAGCGTTGTTCTTCGGTCAATAGCTCAAAATCGTTATTCAACTTAGCTTGATTTAAGGATTTGATATACCTCGCATTATTTGAAATATTCCATATGCGTTTTTTGCCATCAAAGGAATGTGCCGATGGACCTAAGCCCAAATACTTTTCATCTGTCCAATAGCTGCCGTTGTGCTTTGCCTCGAATCCTAGTTTGGCGAAATTGGATATTTCGTATTGTTCCAAGCCCTGTTTTGGAATAAAATCCATTAGCATTTCAAACTGTTCTGAACTTTTAACTTCGTCCAGGGCTTCTTGCTTTCCTACTTTAATAGCGTGGTGTAAAGGAGTTCTTTCTTCTACGGTTAGCCCATAAGCAGATAGGTGAGGCACCTCGAAATCAATGACGGTTTGCATATTTTTTTGCCATTGTTCGTTGTCCAAGGTTGGAGTTCCATAAATTAGGTCCAGAGTGATGTTTTCCCAACCTGCATCTTGCACACCTTTAATAGAATCATAAGCTTGTTGAACATTATGCGCCCTATTCATGTACTCTAAATCTTTGGAGTGAAAAGATTGAACACCAATACTAAATCTATTAATTGGAGTGCCTTTCAACTCTTTTATTTTCTCTTTTGTAAGGTCGTCGGGGTTTGCTTCTAATGTTATTTCTCCTACTTCCGATAGGTCAAATGTTTTGTTTAGCTCATCAAATAATCTAGCTATTTCGCTTTCTGAAAGTAAGGATGGAGTACCGCCACCAAAGTAAATAGTCCGTATCTTTGTACCCTCTAAAAAAGAAGATTGAATTTTCATTTCAGTGACTAGAGCGTCTAATAAATCATTCTTGTTTTTTAGAGAAGTGGAAAAGTGAAAATCACAGTAATGGCATTGCTGCTTACAAAAAGGAATATGAATATAGATACCAGACACCTCACAAAAATAGTTAAGAATTTCAGTAATTCAGGATATAATTTATTTTCCTTAATGCTTTATTTTTGTGCACTATGCCCACTTTTAATTTCTTGTCAAACCAATACAACACCTAAAAAAATGAATCACAGTTATTTTGAAAACTTAAGCCCTGAAGAAAAAAGAGTCATTGTTGATAAGGGTACTGAAGCCCCTTTCACTGGTGAGTACGACAATTTTTATGAGGCAGGTCTATTTGTATGCCGAGCTTGTGGCAATCATTTATACGATTCTTCTTCTAAGTTCGATGCCGGTTGTGGGTGGCCCGCTTTTGACAAAGTCAAAGAAGGAGCTATTAAGAAAACATCAGATTTTGATTTGGGTTACGAACGAACAGAAATTACTTGTGCCAAATGCGATGGGCACTTGGGACACGTTTTTGTGGGAGAAAAATTAACCCCAGAAAATACACGCCATTGTGTTAATAGTATCAGCATACGCTTTATAGTAGACGACAAATTGAAGAAAGCCACTTTTGCTGCTGGTTGCTTCTGGGGTGTTGAGGAGCTATTCCGTAGCTTGAAAGGTGTTTACTCTACCGATGTGGGCTATATTGGTGGTGATACCAAAAACCCGACATACAAAGAGGTCTGTTATGAAAACACCAATCATGCAGAAGCGGTAGAAATTCTCTATGATCCTAAGCAAATAGCTTACGAAGAATTGATACAACTCTTTTGGGAAAACCATAATCCTACTACCTTAAACCGCCAAGGTCCAGATGTAGGTACGCAATACCGTTCGGCCGTATTTTATCATGACGACAATCAGAAAGAAATAGCTATCAAAACAATGAATGAGTTAGATGGTTCTGGAAAATTTAAAGAGCCTATAGTCACTCAAATTGTTCCTTCAGAGAAGTTTTATAGAGCGGAAGAATACCACCAAGAATATTTATATAAAAGAGGAAAAGGCAGTTGTGGTATTTAATTGCGGTGTAATGAAATACGAAAAGTTGTTCCTTCTGCAGAAGATGATTTAACGTATAATCGCCCCAAGTGATATTCTTCAATAATTCGTTTAGATAAAGACAAACCTAGTCCCCAGCCTCTCTTTTTAGTGGTAAATCCAGGTTCAAAAATACGTTTGAAGTTATTTTTTGCCAAGCCCTTTCCATTGTCTTGTATGTCAATTTTGAGATAATTAGCATCGCTAAATATGTTGATTTTTATGAGCCCTTTGCCCTGCATAGCATCAGCAGCATTTTTACATATATTCTCTATTACCCATTCGAACAGTGTACAGTTAATAGGGGCTGTAGCATCGTTGCATTGATTATCTAACACTATGCTTACATTAGACGAAAGTCTATTCTGCAGATAGGATACTGTATGAGTAAGAATTTCGTAGATGCTTTGTTTTTCCAAATTTGGCTTCGAGCCTACTTTTGAAAACCGTTCGGTTATCGTCTCTAAGCGCTTAACATCTTTATTGATTTCATTACTTATTTCAATCATTCCATCTTTTCCTTTCAGAATTTCTACCCATGCCATAAGAGATGATAATGGAGTGCCAATTTGATGTGCTGTTTCTTTAGCCATTCCTGCCCATACTAAGTTTTGTTCGGATTTTTTAGAACGGTTGAAAGCCAAGTAAGCTATGCCTATAAATAAAAAGATAACTACTAATTGTAGTAATGGATAAAACCTGAGCTGACTTAGTATATGAGAATCTTTATAATAAAGGTATTGTGTTAAAATGACTTGACCGTTCATTTTGGCCTCTATGATGATGGGCTCGTGTTGCTCAATCATAATCTCGAGTTGCTTTTTTAGAAAAGCATCTTGGTTATTACGATGGGGTAAATTTCTATTGCCAATAATTTCTCCTACTTCATTTGTTAGGATAATGGGTATGCTGGTGTTCTCTTGCATTATGCGACTAGCCAAAATGTTATTGGTTGGTCCCATTCCTGAATTGACTAATTGATTAGTTGCTTCTGCCCAAAGCTCTATCTTTTTTCTTTCCTCAGTATCCAGATCAGCAACTAGCTTGTTGGTGTAGGTCAGTGATGCTATGCAAATGATGGTAGCAAAAAGAACAAGAACAATCTTCCAATTCTTCCTCGTGCTATATATATTTATTCCTCCCATTCAATAATATTGTCGTAATCGGGGTTGTCTTTAATGTGTCTGTCGTTGTTCTTATCCCCGAATTGATTTTTGATAACGTCTTTTAATTCCTTCTTTTCTTTTTTAAAGCCTTCACCTAATGATTCTCTGAGTTTTAGAGTGTTGTATGAAATTTCAGGATCATCAACGGTGCCTTTCATTTTTAAGAACATAGTCATTCCTTTGACTCCGTCATCTTGAACAATACCAAATTCAGAAACTTTTTTCTTATTTTTTCTTTTAAATTTATTACCTAATATTTCATTTAAAAGGATTTTAAACTCGTAATCCATTATGTTGTCAAAGGAGTGTGTTCCTGCACCCGCAATATCTATTGCCGTAGAATGAATTTCCATAAAAGGGATATCGATTAAGTTATTTTTTATCTCAATTTGGTTCTCTAATGTAGAAAATTTTATCCGTTTTAACTCTTCTACGCTGATATAATCTGACATCATCATCAAGGGTTCAAAGTCCAATAATTCACCATTATTAATTTTTACATCTATGAAAGAGTACAGATGTCCATCAATAGGATTAAAGTATTTGTCCCATTCGTTTCTGAGGTAAATTTCGGAATCTATCTTCCCTTTTAAATGCTTGTGACGCATGGTAGTTTGTCCGAAGTTGTGGAATTCGTAAAATAGCTGACGTACATTAATGTCGTCAAGAGCCGTAGTGCTAATTAATCTCAATTTGCCACCTGAAACCTGCTCAAAACTCACGTTTGAAGTAATCTGCCCAGACATAGTTTCTAGTATAATGTCTTTGGCTTTGAGCAGTTTGTTTTTGTAGCTAATTTTTGAAGTAAAATTTCGCATATGGAAACGATCAAAAGTTAAGTCAATAAGAGAAAGATTAATATTAACTATAACATCATTAGGCAAATTGATGGCTGTTGTAGTTGATTCCTGTTGTGTATCATTAGCACTATCAGAGCTAGTTAAAAAGTCATCGATAATCATCCAATCGGAATTTAAATTTCCAGCAATTTTTAAGGGTGCATTTTTTAGGAATAGGTAAGAGAACACATTCTCAAACCCTCCAACAAAGTTAAATTTACTCTCTTCTGCCAAAAACCCATCAAATTTTGAAATAGTTAAATTATCATCTACGAGCTTTAAGTCCAGCGTAGCTTGACTTAGTTTTGGGGTCTGATTGTCATTCAGAAAATCTAAATTACTAACGTTTATATCTGCAGACTTTTGAGCCATGGCCATATCATAGGTTATTTTATTTTGCAAGCCTACCTTCCCATTATATGAGCCTTTAATTTTGGCATCACCTGCTAAGGATAAGAAATCGTGCTCATAGCCCCATTTTTTCAATTCTGATAATTGAAGTTGTGTAGCAAAGTCAGTGATAATAGTAGGGTTTTCAAGTCCCTTTACAACGGCATTAGCTTGTATGGTTTCACCATTAGCAAGGAATTGTATATCATCGAGGATAATCTCTGTGCTTGCATCTTGGCGTAGCTTCCCGTTTGTGTAATTTCCTTTTAGTGAAAGTTCATTCATATCAAAAGGTAAATCTTTGCCTTTAACAATTCCATTTTCCAATGTGAAATCAACGGCTATGAACGGTTCTTTTTGTTGATCGCTTTTGTAGTTTAACTTCACGATACTTTTACCATTAATGTCATAGCTTTCCAAAGCAGATAAATAGTCCTTAGGGATTTTTGTGAAAATAGATTTGAGGTCCAGTTGTGAAGTGTTTAAATCCACTATCATGGTTTCATCGGCACTTTCAAAACCTAAGTCAAATTGCATATTAGCAAAAGATAGGTTTGATTTTATTTTTGTTGCTAATGAATCTATAGTAATGATTCCGTTGAGTGCGATTGTTTCTTTTGGCAGGTGGTTTATCTTGTCAATTAGCAGTTTCTCGTTTACGATTTCACCGCTAATGTCTACTGATGTTAGACCATCCTGAATAGCTAGTTTTAGCTCACTTTCTTGGTTTAATATTACGGCCTCTATATTATCATTAGCATATGCAATTTTAAAATTGTCGAGAATGATATTTTCTAATCCAAAGTTTATATTTTCTCCACTACTGCTGTCTGGTGTGCTGTGCCATATTTCATAATTAGGCATACTGTCTTTGTAGTATATATTGGCAAAGCCATCTTTCAAGGATAATTCTTGAATGATATACACCTTGTTGTACAAGTCTAAAGCATTGAATTTAACTTGTAGCTGACCTATCTTGCAGAGGGTGTCAGTTTGAAAAGCATCTAAAGCAGCAACATTGTTGAGTTCAACACTTACAAATGGAAAATTTTTAATTGCAGAAAATTCAATATCACCAATCTCAATTGGGGATTTGAGCTGCTTGTTCACTTCTTGGATTATCCTTTGCTCGAAGTCATCTTGCTTATGATAAATGTAGGCAGCAGAAGAACCAGCAATAAATATAGCTAGTAATAAAAGAGATAGTAAAAGACGTTTTAGAATGCGCATAATTTTTTAACGGCTAGATTAAAATTGTATTATGCTAATTTAAATCATTTTTAGCATTGATACTTCTTTATCGCTTAAAAATCGATATCTACCTCTAGAAATATCTTTTTTGGTTAAGCCTCCGAAATAGACTCTGTCCATTTTCACAATTTTGTATCCTAAATGTGCAAATAGATTTTTGAGGGTGCTATTTCTGCCAATATGTATTTCAACCCCAACTTCTTTTTTAGGGGCATTTTGAACATAAGAAATGGTTTCAATTTCTGTTAAAAAACCAGCGACAGTAACCCCTTCTTTTATTTTGTGCATATCTGCAGCTTTTAGGTTTTTGTCTAGCGTAATGTGGTATATTTTCTTTACCCTTTGCTTGGGGAAGGTTAGCTTTTTAGAAAGTTCACCATCGTTAGTAAATAACAATAGCCCTGATGTAATTCTATCTAGTCTTCCTACTGGATAAACACGTTCTTTACAAGCGTTTGCAATAAGTTCGTAAACATTCTTTTTCTTGGGGTCGTCCGTGCTCGTTAGGTAATCTTTGGGTTTGTTCAACAGTAGATAGCGTTTAGTTTCTGATGCTATAGTTTCGTTGTTGAATTTTACTGTATCTGTTTCGAGTACTCTGAAGCCCATTTCTATAATGACTTTGCCATTGACTTGAACAAGCCCAGCTTTGATGAGGTTATCTGCTTCTCTTCTTGAGCTTATGCCCGAATGTGCGATAAATTGATTTAATCGCATTCCAGGCTTGTCACTCTTGACAGGCTTTCTAGATATTCTCTTAGCGAAAGGTTTTGTAAAAGACGCTTTTTTGGAATCCTTCCTTTTAAAGCCTCCCTTAGAGCCTTCTTTATTGCTTTTATTAAACCTGTTATTCTTTCTTTCCATTTCCCAAATTTGTGCAAAGGTAGGCAAATCACTACTCAAAATGCATTTTCTAGGTGTTCAATCTTAATACCTTCATTTTTTATGACTATGCTTAGGATGTCAAAACGTACTTCTAAGTCCAGATTTTTCAACTCCAAATAGGCTTCAGCAGCATCTTTCATCAACGATTCTTTACGTTCACTAACAAATTCTTTTGGCTGTCCAAACCGCTCACTACTTCTTGTTTTAACTTCACTAAAAACTAAGGTGTGCTCATGTTTTGATATTAGGTCTATTTCGGCTTTTCTACATCGCCAATTTCTATCTAATATTTGATGTTTTTTATGGGCTAAAAATTGAGCGGCTATTTCTTCGCTTTTTTGCCCCAATTTATGTGCTTTTTTCATAGTTTAAGGTAATTGTTTTGCCAACATTAAGGTGTGCGACCTGACCTAATTTCAATGCTCTGTTGTCGCTAATATGTCCTGCTGGAAAATGGAAACATACAGGGTAGTTGTATTCTGAAACAGTATCGATAATAATCTCTTCCGCACTTTTGCCAAAGGGTATTGTATTGTCATTCATTTTTGTCATTCCACCCACCATTAGACCTTTAAGGTGTGCTAACTTTCCATTTCTTTTGAGGTTTTGCATCATTCTATCTATGTGATATAGATATTCGTCTAAATCCTCTATAAATAATAGTTTTCCGTCAGTACAAATATCTGATGAGCTGCCAATAAGACTGTAAAGGATGGATAAATTTCCACCAACTGCTTGACCTCTCGCTTGTCCTTCTCTATTTAATGGATGGCTAATTGTTTCAGTAGATATATCGTTGCCCAATAAAGCGTCTTTTAAACTGTCAATAGATTGGCTTGTATTTGTAGCAAAACTTATGGGCATTGTGGAATGAATACTAGCAATGTTAAGGTTGTGGATTTGTGAGTGAAGAACCGTTATATCACTAAAACCTGCCAACCATTTGGGATGTTTTTGAAACCGACTAAAATTTATTTTGTCAATAATGCGAACTGTTCCATAGCCACCACGAACACATAGAATAGCTTTTATATCTTGGTTGTCAAGCATATATTGCAAATCGCTTGCTCTCTGGTCATCGCTAGCCGAAAACTGATGAAGGCTATTAAATAAATTATCCCCTAAAACAACTTCTAATCCCCAGCCTTCAATACATGCAATCCCTGGTTTTAGTTCTTCTAAGCTAATTTTACGTGCTGTAGAAATAAGACCTACTTTATCGCCTTTTTTTAAGTAGGGTGGAATGTGTTTGCTAGATTGTTCTTTATTCATCGTAGTGTTGTGCTACCTTTTAATATCTTTGCGAAGATAATTTTTTAGAACAAGTTAATGACAAAAAAACGATATACGGTTACTTCAGCTTTACCTTACGCCAACGGACCTTTACATATTGGACACATAGCAGGAGCTTATCTTCCTGCAGATATTTATGTGCGTTATAGAAAATCCAAACAAAACGATGTGGTGTTTATTTGTGGTTCTGACGAGCATGGAGCAGCAATAACTTTACGTGCCAAAAAAGAAGGGGTAAGCCCACAAGAAATTGTAGATACTTATCATCAACTCAATAAAAAATCATTTGAAGATTTTGGCATTAACTTCGATATTTATCATCGTACATCAGACCCATTACATCACCAGACAGCGCAGGAGTTTTTTAGTGTTTTAGACCAAAAACAAGTGTTTACTCAACAAGTATCACAGCAATTTTTTGATGAAGAACATAATCAGTTTTTAGCAGATAGATATATTGTTGGAACTTGTCCAAAGTGCGGTTTCGATGGCGCTTATGGCGATCAGTGTGAAAAATGCGGCTCTGCATTGAGCCCATCAGAATTAATAAACCCTAAGTCTACTTTGAGTGGCAATAAACCAATAATGAAAGAAACAAAGCATTGGTATTTGCCGATGCAAAATCATGAAGATTGGTTGAAGAGTTGGATAGAAAACGGAATGATTGATGGCCAACAATTACACGACCCTAAATATTGGCGCTCTCAAGTTATTGGTCAGTGCAAATCCTGGATTGATGGTGGACTTAGAGAACGTGCTATGACACGTGATTTGGACTGGGGTGTTAAAGTGCCAGTTGAAGGTGCTGACGGCAAAGTGCTTTACGTTTGGCTTGACGCTCCAATAGGCTATATTTCTGCTACCAAACAATGGGCGACAGAAAACAACAAAAATTGGCAAGATTATTGGCAAAATGATTCTGAACTTATTCATTTTATCGGCAAGGATAATATCGTATTTCACGCTATAATTTTTCCGATTTTATTAAAGGCTCATGGCGATTTTGTGCTGCCTACAAACGTAGCTGCTAATGCGTTCTTAAACCTTGAAGGTCAAAAGCTATCCACATCTAGAAACTGGGCCATTTGGTTACACGAATATTTAAAAGATTTCGAAGGACAACAGGATGTTCTACGGTATTCTTTGTGTTCCACTGCGCCCGAATCAAAAGATACAGATTTTACATGGGCTGATTTTCAAACCCGAAATAATAGTGAATTAGTAGGTATTTTTGGAAACTTTATCAATAGAGTTGTGGTGCTGACTAATAAATATTGGGACGGTCTTGTGCCTGAAAGAGGGGAGTTGAGTGCCTATGATAAAGATATCCTTTTAGAGCTTTCAAATTGTTCTGAAAAAGTAGGTCAATTGATAGAGCATTATAAGCTTAGGGAAGCATTGTATGAGGTTATGAATTTAGCTCGTTTGGGTAATAAATATTTGGCCGACACAGAGCCTTGGAAATTGAAAAAAACAGACGAAATAAGAACGCAAACAATTTTAAATATAGCCTTGCAGATCGCCTCGCACCTTTCAGTATTGTCTGAGCCATTTTTACCTTTTACGGCTCAAAAATTAAGTGCAATGCTCAATATTAAGCAAGGTAATTGGGATAATATCGAAGAACTTATGCCTAATCATAAGTTGAATCCAGCAAGTTTGTTGTTTTCCAAAATAGAAGACGATATCATCGAAAATCAATTAGCTAGATTGAGTGCTTAATTTATTATATTTGGGCTTAAACAAAATCAATAACTCATGAAGTGTTTTTTAAGTATAGCCCTCTTTTTTCTATCTGTTCAAGTATTCGCTCAATGTGATGGGCGATATGAAACCGAAATATTTACAGATGTTTCAAAGACAACTGTTGAATATACCGATGTTTATGATTGGTCAGCTTTTGATACAGGATTAGATATGGATATTTATCAGCCTGACAATGATACGGCTACAAATCGTCCCTTAATTATTTTTGCACATGGGGGTACCTATGTAGCAGGAAATAAAAATAACCCTGCAATGATCAGTCTTTGTGAGGCTTTTGCTAAGCGTGGGTATGTTACTGCCTCAATTCAATACCGCCTCACATCAACGGCAAATTTGTTTAGCCCTAATGCATCTGATATTTTTTCGCAAACCGTGCTTAATTCTGTATCAGATATGAAAGCAGCTGTTCGTTACTTTAGAAAAGATGTGGCGGTAAATAATAATTCCTATGGGATTGATAACGATCTTATTTTTGTAGGCGGCTATTCGGCAGGTGCTATTACAGCAGCTCATTTGTCATTCATTGATGACAATCAAGTTCCAGCAGAGTTTCAGTCTTTTTATGATTTAGCAGGAGGATTAGAAGGAAATAGTGGTAACTCAGGCTACTCTTCAGAAGTAAGTGGCGCAATTCTTTTAGCTGGCGCTTTAAATACCCTTGATTTTATAGATGCTGATGACGAGCCAGTAGTCAGTTTACATGCTACCGATGATAATACCGTTTTTTATGAATGTGCTAATGCTTTAAACAATCCCTCTTTGCCTTACCTTTGTGGATCGGGAAAAATAAGTGAAGAGTTAGATAATGTTGGACTGTCAAATGATTTATACACATTTAGTTCTGGTGGTCATGCTGCGCCTATCTTAGATATCGACGGTGTTGCAGTTCCATTTATCAGCGATTTTCTGTACAACCTCATTTGCGAAACAACATCTGTAAAAGTCAACGATTTGAAAAGTTTTACGGCTTATCCAAATCCGTGTCAGTCGCATCTTAATATTGAAAGTGCAACCCCTATCAACAATTTAGTTGTTTCAGATATGTTAGGTAACATAGTCTTAGAATTTCCTGTTGAAATTGGAGTTAATTCAATTGATTTGACTTCGTTAAATAAAGGGGTTTATTTGATACATTCTAGAGATTTAAATTCTGTTAAGCAGCTTTTTGTGAAAAGTTAGACGAGCTGAACTGCCACCGCACAGCACAGAATAAAAATTAAGTAAAATGATATTTGCAAATTGTAAATTTTGAAGATTCTAAAAAAAAGAATAGCATACTTTTTTGAGTATATACAAAGCAAAAAAAGAATAATAGAATAGAAAGAAATTAGAGCTAAAAAAGCTTCTAAGAAGTTGATTTTCATAGTTTAAGGGGCGTTTATTTAGTTTCAAATTTAGTAAAATAAATCAAGACATAGATTTGCCAGTTATGCAATCTTAAAATTTGGGAATAAAATCACATTAACACTCTTTTGTTTATTTCTTTTAATACTATCTTGTATATATGTAAAAACTTTGTTAATTTTTGTATCTTGCGAATTCAAAATTTCAGATAATTTAAAACTTAAATATTTTGAAAATAATAGATAAGGTAAAGGTATTGGCACTTTTTTTAGTTTGCTTTTCCTCTGTTCTTCAATCAAAGGCTCAATGCGGCTCCTTCGATGTAATAGTAGTTCAAGACGATCTTTGTAATAGTAATGGGATTGTAGATGTTGTTTTTACACACCCGTATACTATTGATGTAGAATTTCCCAATTCTACTACCGCAACTTACAATTCTACTCAAGATACTTTAACACTTTCAGGTTTGTTTGGTGGAGATTATACCATTACAACTGTTGGTGGGACTGTTTGTTCAGAGACGATTAACTTGACTTCGAATTCCATAATTACAACTGTATTTAGCCCTACATTTTTTACCAACGGATACAATGTCAATTGTTATGGAGATTGTAATGGTCAGGTTTTTGTGAATCTAACCAATCCATCTCAATTATATACCATTGACTGGTACGAGGACTCTGTCTTTGGAGCTCCTTTTTATACATCAACGACTGCTACAAGTAATAGCAGTAGTCAATCCAACTTGTGTGCTGGAGATTATGTGTTTTTATTCACTTCTGCTTCTGGCTGTCAATCTACTAGAAACTATACCTTAAGAGAGCCGGATAGCCTTTATATTGAAGGTGTAGCCTCAGAGGTATTGTGTAATTTAGGGTCCAATGGTTCTGTAGAGATTGATGTATTCGGCGGTGTTGGCGAAACAATCAATAATACTAATGGTACGGTTGTTGATACTTTAGATTATTCATTTAGCTGGACAGGGACAGGTGGCTATACCTCTTCAGATGAAGATATTTTTGGAATTCCTCTAGGCGACTATACTATTACAGTGACTGATGCTAATGGCTGTACTGCTGACGAATTGTTCAGTGTTGTTGATACGGTTACTCCTATTACTTTATCTCTGTTAGACCGAGATAGTGTTAGGTGTTTTGGTCTCAATGATGGAGATATTGAAGTTTCTGCTAGTGGCGGACGAGGTGATTTTGAATTTAGTATAGATAATATTAATTGGCAAAATGATGGCACCTTTAACAATCTGCCAGCTGGATTTATTGACATTTTTGCTAGAGATACCAATGGATGTGTTGGTGTCGGTACTTTTGAAATATTAACCTATTCTGAAATTACGTTTGATATACTGTCTGCTGATACAATTTTTTGTCAGGATTCATTAGCTAGTTTAAATGTAAGTGCTATTGGAGGTAACCCGCCTTATCAGTACACTATTAACCTTCCACAAGATACAGGTTTGTTTGAGGGCTTAACAGCTGGAGATTACACTGTTTATGCTGAAGATGCAAATGGCTGTGTTTCCGATTCCCTAATTCCTATACTAGACATTCCATTTTTATCTGTTGATGTGATTTCTACAGATCTGTCTTGTTTTAACTCGGCGGATGGATATATTTTGGTGAACCCTACAAATGGTACAGGAGTGTATGATATTACTATTGGCACATCGAACACCGTTACTCCTACTAGCTTTGAAGTCACTGATTTTGTAGCAGGCACATATAACATTTCTGTAACGGATGCTAAGGGTTGTCCATTTGACACTATTGTTGAACTTAACGAGCCTGAGGAAATTATTTTATCCTTTGCTAGTGTTGTCAATTCTACTTGTTTTGAATATGATAATGGTAGTATTAACTTGTCTAGTACTGGAGGTATTGGGGGTCTAACTTATGAATGGTATAAAGATGGGTTCCCCATGTTTGTTGACTCAAGCAGCGTTAGCGGTCTTTCACCTGCATCATACTCAGTGCTTGCTACTGACGCTACAGGATGTTTGTCTTCCTTAATAGATACTATTATTACTCAGCCAGAAGATTTAGTGTTGACTGTTGATTCGACGCTTAACCCAAAATGTTTCGGAAGTTTTGACGGCTATATTTCTGTAAGTGCAGAAGGCGGTTCAGTTCCATATTTTTACTCCTGGTCTGGTGATACATTAGTTAACGGTACAGACTTTTTAAATAATATTCCAGATGGATCATATACAGTTGTGGTATCGGATCTTTTAGGATGTGCAGATACAATTTCTGGAATTACTCTGACTCAACCTAGCCAAATGTCTTTTACCAACCCTATTCCGACGGTTGATATTGATTGTTTCGGTGCTTCGACAGGACAAATTAGTGTTGAGGTTTTAGGTGGATTAGGTCCATATAATATCTCGAACTTGCCTAACATTGGTAATGTAAGTTCGACTGCCAACACTAACCTTACTGTTTCAGACCTTCCAAGTGGTCAATATGAGTTTACTGTTGTAGATAGCAATGCGTGTGTTTTTGTAGATACTTTTGATATTCAACAAAACTCAGAAATGCAAGCTGTATTTTCTGATTTGATTTCTGAAACTTGTGATAATGACAATGGACAGGTGACCGTAGCAGCTTCTGGTGGTGTTCCTGGTACTGGATATTCATATGAATGGGTTCAGTCAGGACAAGTAACAGAAACAGCAATCCTATTATCTGGTGGTGAAAATAAATTTGTAAAGGTGACAGATTTTTTAGGTTGTGAAAAAGAATTTATGGTGTTCTTGCCAAAAATAGCTCCTGTTGAAATTACTTCTATAAGTACTACTGATAATTTATGTTCTGGTGATGAGCAAGGTGAATTAGATGTTACAACTTTTGGTAGTGCCTACCCATTCACTCATACACTTTCTGGTGTTGGTGATGTGATATCTTCTGATACTACCGCTACATTTAATGGTTTGTCATCAGGTAGCTATAGTCTTAGTGTTACAGACAGTAACGGTTGTTTTGATACCTATTCACCTATTTTAATTGAAGAAAACTTTATTATCTCTGTTGAAGTAGATACACTATCATCAACGACGTTGAGTTGTAATGGTGATGATACTGGTAAAATATTCCTTAATGTAGACGGCGGAAATCCTTTCCCAGGAGATTATTATTGGTTGTTTGTTAACGACCCGGACTTTTCTCAACAAATAACATCAGACTCTATTACAGGTTTGTCTGCGGGGACTTACAATTTATCTATTCAAGATGCCAATGGATGTACTCAATCTGTTTCTCACGAAATAACCGAGCCAGAACCAATAAGTGTCGTTCATGTCCTAACACCAACATCGTGTAATGGTAGTAATGACGGAGAAGCCCTTGTTATTATCTCTGGGGGGACAACTGATTTTTCTCTCTCTTCCAATCCATCGTCTATTACTTTTACACCGCTTTCAGCCGATACATTTTTGGTTTCTGGTTTGTCAGAAGGATTGTACTTTTATGACATTATAGATGCTAATGGTTGTGATAAACTGAATAACTCGTTTTATATTTCTCAGCCCTCAGCAATTGAAGTCGTTAATATGTCTTCAACATTAGAGAGTTGCCTAGGCTGGGACGCTACTGCTTCAGTATCAGTAACAGGCGGAACTACACCATATATCTATTTATGGTCTTATGATGTTGACTACCAACAGCCTGTTCAATTAGAAAATAACACTTTGAATCCAACTGCAAATAGTTCTAACATAGAATTCTTAACAGAAGGTTTTTATTACGTACATATATGGGATTTCAATTCATGTTATACTCTTGATAGTATTAATAT
The DNA here is from genome assembly GCA_029248105.1 of Flavobacteriales bacterium. Lineage (NCBI taxonomy): Bacteria > Pseudomonadati > Bacteroidota > Flavobacteriia > Flavobacteriales > Flavobacteriales bacterium. Next base: position 10,557 of record JAQWJZ010000017.1, on the reverse strand, counting down.
CTCTAAAGCTAATTCGCCATCCCTTTCATTGTTAGGCACAGTAGATAACCTATGTTATGATGATGAGGACGGCCAGATTTCTTTAACAGCCACGGGAGGCAGTCCATACTATGAGTATTCATTAAACGGTGGTGTTTCTTGGCAATACCTTTCTACCTTTAGTGGACTAGAGGAAGGCTTTTATAATGCAACGGTACGTGATTCATTAGGTTGTAGTGCCGAGTTAGAAAACATTGAAATTTTGTCTCCCCTGCCAATAAGTGTGAGTGTCGAGGCTCAGGATGTGAGCTGTGTAGATTACTCTGATGGCTCTGCATCGGTTGTAACTGTAAGTGGAGGAACGCCATCAAATTCAGGTTATTCTTATAGTTGGCAAAATGATAATGGAGTAAACCTTTGGCCAGGTAATTTATCAGGAATTAATCCTACTGTTAATAATCTTTTGCCAGGAACTTACCAATTAGAAGTTGAAGACAACAATGGTTGTACTACTACATATTCGCCAATTATCATCGATGAGCCTTTGGACGTTACTTTAGACCTTTCTGTATTGTCTAGTTATAATGGCATGGACATTTCCTGTTTCGGCTATTCTGATGCTGTAATTTTGGCAAACGCTGGCGGTGGAGCAGGTTCATTTACTTTCGAGTGGTTTGTTTCTTCTCAAGTAGATGATATTAGGACTAGTATATCAGCAGGATTTGACACCTTATCTTTAGTGCCTCAAGGTGATTATACTGTTGTTGTAACAGATTCAAGAGGGTGCGTTACAGAAGATGAAATTACTATATCACACCCTAATCAAATTGATGTTGATTTTGAAGATGTCATCAATATACGTTGTGAAGGTAATGCCGATGGACAAGCAACTTCAACATTTTCAGGCGGTTTAGGTTTTGGTAATTACTCAGTAGTTTGGACCGATTCTGATAACAATACGATTTCCTTATTACCAGAAATTGATAATTTAAGTGCAGGCACCTATTATGCTACATATACAGATAACAACGGTTGTGTCGGTTCTGATAGTTTAACGATTGACTATTCAGAATTGTTTAGCCTAACCAATACAGCCGATACTACTTCAGTTACTTGCTTAGGTTCTATTGATGCTTCATTCAACTTTAATGCTGTTGGTGGTTGGTCTCCTTATACTTATGACTGGAATGACCCTCTAAATCAACAATCTGCTACTGCCGTAGGACTTGCTCCTGGTATGTGGTACACTAATATAATTACCGATGGAGATGGTTGTATATTGATTGATTCAGTATTTGTTACAACACCTACGGACTTAGTTGAAATTACAACATTTACTATTGAAGATAATGATTGCTACGGTGATAATAATGGATCTATTGATGTTGTTGTAGCGGGTGGTACACCTAATTATCAATATCAGTGGTCGGGTCCTAATACCAATTCTACAAATGAAGATATATCGAATCTAATCAAGGGTGTATATAATATTGTAATTACAGACGCTTCTGGTTGTGAAATAACGGCAACTTATGAAGTTGATGGGCCAGATAGTCCTCTCTTAATAAATTCTGTTTCTACTACTAATGTAAGTTGTAACGGTCTTTCTGATGGTACTGCTAATGTTAATGGGCAAGTGACAGGAGGAACATCCCCATATATTAATATTGATTGGGATGGTGAGAATCCTTCTATATTGTCTGCAGGCTCTTATACTGTAGAAGTTACAGATGATAACGGCTGTAAGTCGTCTGCCTCATATACTATATTCCAGCCTGATGCTTATTCAATATCTCTTGATGTATTGAATGAATATTGTGAAGGACAAAACGGAAATATACTAGTTCATGCAACTGGAGGGACACCTTTTGCTAACGGATATTATAATTATGAAATTGATGCAACTTCGGGAATTTCAACTACTCAAAACTATCAAGCTTCTGCTACTAATGATCCTAATATAGTGGTTGACTTTCCAGCAGATAATGATGTTTCAGATACCCTGTTCTTACTTACCATAACTGATGATAATGGATGTATTTATACTGAAGAAGTAGAGATTCACCCAGCAAGAGTCTTTAACTATAATTCAACTATAAATGTTTGTTACGGTGATAGTATTATTATCAATGCAAATAGGTTTGATGAATATAGTACGTATTCATGGGTTGTAACACCTAATCAGCAAATTTATCAGGACGAATCTAATTTAGAATTAGTTGTAACAAATTCATCTACTGTTTCTGTTACAGTAAGTGATTATGCCTCTGCTTGCACATTTACGGATGAACTTGATATAGTTGTCTTAAATCCAGTAATAGCCTCTAATGAAGACTTTGGTATAATCAGAGGACAGAGTGCTACTCTTTCTATTATTGATGGTGAACCGCCATATTTGTGGAGTACAAGCGAGTCCACAAGCGATATAGTGGTTAGCCCACTTATCACAACAACTTATGTTGCCTATGCATTAGATACTTTAACAGGCTGTATTGGCAACGATACTATTAGAGTATTTGTAGGAATGAACGAGGGCTTTTCTCCTAATGGTGACGGCTATAATGACACTTGGGAAATTAGTTATCTAAATCAATACGAGTCAGCTAAAATTGAAATATTTAATCGTTGGGGAGCATCAATATGGTCTTCATCATATCCAAATATTGAGAATTGGGACGGTAAATATAACGGTACTGATTTGCCTGTTGGATCCTATTATTACATTATAACGTTTGATAGTAGTTTAAATAAAGAACCTTTAACTGGTCCTGTGACCATTGTAAGATAAAAGAATGAAAAAATTCATATTATATTTCGTTTTACTTGTAATGTGTAACGTGTCGTTAGCTCAGCAGTTACCTCAATTTACAAGCTATCAGTTAAGTCCTTTTTTATATAACCCTGCTTTTGCTGGTGTCGATGGGACTACCCAATTGAATGCAGTAATAAGAAATCAATGGTCTGGTGTAAGAGAAGCGCCTCAAACTGATGTAATCAATGGATATGGATTATTGCGAAATGAAAAGATGGCTGTAGGTGCTACCGCATTCAAAGATGTTGCTGGAGCTGATAGTAGAAGAGGAATTACACTAAGCTATGCTTATCACTTAAGAGTAAAAGATGATATTAGCCTTTCATTAGGCTTGTCTGCAGGTTTTTTACAATATAAATTAGATCACACCATCGTCAATCCATATGATGAAGGTGACCCTGTGTTTAACTCTCCTATTTTATCTTCAGTTGTTCCAACAGCTACATTTGGAGCTTATCTTTATGCTGACAATTTCTATGCTTCTTTGGCATTACCTCAACTTCTTTCAAGCACTTTCACAGTTAAAGATGAGTATGATGATAATAGTTTAATTGAAGGAGGTTTAACCAATCATATTTTTGCTGGTGTAGGATATATAAAGGATCTTAATGATGCATTCACTATAGAGCCCTCTTTATTGCTTATGATGTCATCTCCTTCCCCTGCTAGTATTGAGCTCATGACTAAGGTTACCTTTAAAGACCTAATATGGACAGCGTTATCTTATCGATTTAATGATGCTGCTTGTATGTATATAGGTGTAGATATCGACGAACGATTTTATGTCGCCTATGCTCATGATTTTGTAACATCTGAACTTTCTACAGTTACTAGTGGATCAAACGAATTTAAACTTGGCTTTAAGTTTAACAGGGCTAAATAAAAAAAAGTCCCCTAGTATTAGTAAAGGACTTTTAAATTGTCTAACAATAAAGCTAACCAAAAACAAATGTTACGACAAGCAAATTTATGTGTTTTGTCCTCGTTTGGTCTAATTCAAACTTTCTTTTGTTAACACTTAAATGTTAGTTAAGTCGCTTTTTTTCGTTTAAAAACAACTTTAAAATATGGTTTTTACAGCTTATTTTCTAGCGTTATTAGTCGGTATTGTTTTAGGTCTTATTGGTGGGGGAGGGTCAATTTTAACAGTTCCTATATTAGTTTATGTAATGGACGTTAGTCCCGTTACTGCTACGGCATATTCATTATTTATTGTTGGTATATCTGCTCTAGTTGGAGCGCAACGTTTTTACCAGAGAGGCGATATAAACTTTAAGGTTAGTTTGTATTTTGCTATACCGTCTTTATTAGGTGTTTTCTTTTGCAGAAGATGGATTGTTCCTAATCTGCCTGAGACCATTCAATTTTTTGAATTGTTTGCTTTTCAAAAAAACACTTTTATTCTCGTATTTTTTGGAGGGATAATGTTATTGGCTTCACTTTCAATGCTTTTCTCTTGGAAGTTATCGGCTACAAATCGAGATAATAATTTTCTACTTATCGCATTAGATGGGATAATTGTCGGTATTATTACTGGTTTTGTTGGGGCTGGTGGCGGCTTTTTAATAATACCAGCATTACTACTTCTTACTAATATTAGCATTAAGCAGGCGGTAGGAACTTCATTATTAATTATCGCTATTAAGTCAATTTTAGGCTTTACTGCAGAATTGAACAATCCTATCGAATGGGATTTATTACTATTATTTACTGCCTTCTCCATCTTGGGGATTATTATCGGTTCTCATTACTCAAAGTTGATAAAAGGTCCCCTTTTAAAAAAATCATTTGGTATTTTTGTATTGTTAATGGCGGTTGCAATACTTGTCAAAGAGTTATTTTTTTAAGACCATCGTCAATCTAATATTATATTTATGAAAATAGAACAATTATATACCAAGTGTTTATCCGAAGCGGCTTATTATATTGAATCAAAAGGCGAGGTTGCGATAGTCGACCCTTTGAGAGATATCGATGTTTATATTCAGATGGCAAAAGATAATAATGCGACAATAAAATATATTTTTGAAACACATTTTCATGCTGATTTTGTATCTGGGCATCTTGATTTGGCCAGAAAAACTGGAGCAACGATCGTTTATGGCCCCAATGCCGATGCTAATTTTGACTTTCATAAAGCTTTCGATGGTGAAGTATTTAATATTGGTGATATTTCTTTAGAGTTGCTTCATACGCCCGGACATACTATGGAGTCCTCATGTTTTTTGCTTTCCGATGAAGAAGGAAAAAACCATAGTGTTTTTACCGGTGACACTTTATTTGTAGGGGATGTTGGTAGGCCAGATTTAGCAGTTAAATCAGGTGATATTACTCAAGAAGATCTAGCTGGATTGTTATACGATTCATTAAGAACTAAATTACTGACTTTATCAGATGATGTTATTGTTTACCCTGCACACGGAGCTGGTTCAGCTTGTGGAAAAAATATCGGTTCAGAAACGTATTCTACAATTGGTGAACAAAGGCAATCCAATTACGCTTTAAAAGACATAACAAAAACAGAGTTTGTTCAAGAAGTTACCGATGGTTTACTAGCACCTCCAGCATATTTTTTTACTGACGTTATGAAGAATAAAAATGGTTATACCGATTTAGATACAGTCATATCTAATAATCTTAATCCGTTAAATCATTCCGAGTTTGTGAGTTCAGTAACTGATGGAGTTGTAATTTTAGATTGCCGTTCTCCTCAAGATTTTTCAAATGGCTTTATTGAAGGCTCAATAAATATTGGTTTAAAAGGTCAATATGCGCCCTGGGTAGGAGCTTTGTTAAATCCTGAATCATCATTGTTATTAGTTACGGATAAAGGCTTTGAACGTGAAGCTATAACTCGATTGGCAAGAGTAGGTTATGAGAATGTTATTGGCTTTTTAGATGGTGGTATAGGCTCTTATGCTGGTGATTTAGAAACCATAAAAAACTGTTCACCTGAAGAAGCTTCATTGAAAATAGGGCGGGGGCATGAACATATTCTTGATGTTAGAAAACCTGGAGAGCGATCTAATGGTTACATTAGTCAATCTACTCATATCAGATTGCAAGAGCTACCCGCCAAGATATCAGAGTTGAATAAAGAAGATAATATTATGGTCTATTGTGCTGGTGGATATCGCTCCATGATTGCTTGTTCAATGTTGGCTGCTAATGGTTTCAATAACACGATTAATGTAGAAGGCGGATATTCTAAGTTATCAAAGGAGGATGTGCCGATTACCGAAGGCCAATCGTGCTCAAACTAAAGAGATATGGAAAATGTAAAACTAAATTTGATAGATGTGAGGACCCCTGCTGAGTTTAATGCAGGAAGTGTTCCTAATGCTATTAACGTGCCTCTAAATGAGGTGGTGTCTAGATTTGAAGAGCTAAAAGAATTACAGCCGATGCTGATTTTTTGTGCTGCTGGTGTTCGTTCTCAAAAGGCAATAGATTATTTGATAGCAAATGGAGTTACCCAAGTTGAAAACGGTGGCGGGTGGTTAGATGTAAATGCTAACTTAAATAAGTTATAAGGTTTCAAATTTGAAGCCATGTGAGTTGAAGTAACTCAATACTCTGGGTAAAACCTGCTTGACATTTTCTATTGACTTTTCGTTTTCGTGCAAAACAATTATAGAACCGCTCATTGCATTGCTAATTATATTATTGTAGCATTCTTCTGTCGAGGTGTTTTTGTCAAAGTCCCAGCTTAATATATCCCACATTATTATATCATAATATTGACTTATATGTCTTATCTGAGATGGCTTTATTCTGCCGTATGGTGGTCTAAACAATTTGCTATGTAAAAATTCATTAGCTTTTTCTATGTCTTTAAAATAATCTTCGTTTTTTGTTGCCCATCCGTTTAGATGAGAGTATGTGTGATTTCCAATTTGGTGTTTTTCTTCAACACATCTTTTTAGTAATAGAGGATGTTTTTCTGCCTGTGAGCCTTGGTAAAAGAATGTCGCTTTGGCTTTATATTTTTTTAACTCATCCAATATGAATGGTGTTAAACTTTCGTGTGGGCCATCATCGAAAGTGAGGTATATAGTTTTGTTAACCCTTTCTTTATTCCAAATTATTGAAGGAAAAAAACGCTGAATAATTGCAGGTATTTGAACGAGTTTTAACATAAAAAAAGAGAGCCAAAAGGCTCTCTTAGAATATTTTAATTATTGATATTTTTCATAAAGTTCAACTATCTTTTTTTGCGAATCTTCGTCATTATATTTGGTAGTTAAACTGTACATATTCGAAATAATCTGATTAGCTATTTGGTATTCTCTTTGAATTTTACTCAATAATTTTTCGTCTATTGAGCTGTAATAGTCTAATTCGTCAAAATAGGTGTCAGTCAAAATACTTATAACCTCTCTTGCTTTTTCTATTTTTCCGATTCTGTAATATCCTTCCGCTAATGGAAGGTTGAAATAATTGTATGGTATTGCCTCGTTTGGCATAATTTCTACACATTTATCAATAACGATTTCAGCTTTGTCAAATTCCCCTTTTCTAATTAGGGCGTCTGATAATCTTGCAAAATTATTTCTGAAATTCATAGTCATTCTCATGTTTGTTTCATCCAAATAAATTGTTGGGTCTTGCATATTCCCCCATTTGAATTTATTAACTAAGTTGTCATACATAATATCAGTAGCAATTTCACCTGTTTGTCCATCTGTTGAGTTGGCTAAATAAGGCACGAATCTGTAGGCTAATCCATCAAGTTGAAAATATTTTTCTAATCCCATAAAGTTTCCAGAACCTACAGTAATAGCGAAATAGATTGGTCTTTCCCAGTTAAAATTAGCCAGAATATCTAGCACCATCATTTCATTTTTACTAAAGCCATTGCCTTTAAGTTCCCATTTCACTTCATCAACTATTCTGTCTCTATAGCTTTCTGGAACAACACCTTTACTAATAACATCATCTTTATCAATGGTGATTTTGAGTTTATTAGTTGGGCAATAGTCGGACTTTTCGCCATTTCTTGTAAAACCTTTAGTTTTGTCACTATCACTAGCGATAAAGTTCACAACATCTTTTACTTCAACGTAGCCTTTATTGTTATCTCTAATAAGGATATAATCTCTAGTCCCTTGTTTGTATTTATCCCAAGTCATTGAGCTTGGAATTGGTGCAGCATCATAAGCGGCTCTTTTCATTTGATCGATATACCAGTCCGTATTAAAGAGGCTTAAGTTAACGACTCTTATATCGGTACGTATTCCTTCGACTTCTTGTGCGTACCAAAGTGGGAATGTATCATTGTCGCCATTAGTAAAGATTATAGCGTTAGGAGCGCAAGAATTTAGATAGTTTGTCGCAACATCTCTAGCGGTATACCTTCTAGATCTGTCGTGGTCGTCCCAATTTTCTTTTGCCATTAATGTGGGCACTAAGAGTAAGCAGAGTGCGGTAGCTATAACGGAGCTATTTACGGCTGATAATTTTTTAGAAAGAAAATCTATTATTGCCATTACACCTAGCCCAATCCAAATAGCATATGCGTAGAATGAGCCGACATAGGCATAATCTCGTTCTCTTGGTTGGAAAGGATATTGATTAATATATACCACAATTGCAATACCAGTAAATAGAAATAATAAAAAGACGACTAGGGCATCATTTTTATTCTTTTTTATTTGATACAGTAATCCAATTATACCAAGTAAAAATGGCAACATATAGTAGTTGTTTCTACCTTTATTGTCGGCCATATTTTTAGGGATATTGTCTTGAGGTCCAAGCCCACGTATATTTTCATCAATGAAAGGAATGCCACTCATCCAGTTTCCTTTATTAATTTCGCCGTGACCTTGTATATCGTTCTGTCGGCCAGAAAAATTCCACATAAAATACCTAAAATACATATGGCCAATTTGATATCTGAAAAAATAGGTCAAGTTCTCTGAAAAAGTTGGGGGTCGCTTAGCGTTTTTTTGACCACTCCATTGTTGATAGGCTTTAGCGTGTGAGGGTTGTTGAGAGCTCCACATTCTTGGAAAAAATCCACTAAACTTTGAGTCATAAACAGGCTTTGAATTTTTTCTGTCGTTTGTTATCACGTATCTTCCTGACTCTTCATCTTTTTTGTAAACAGGGGTTCCGTCTTCAAGATCAACAATATTTGCATTATAATGTTGTCCGCTAAGGATAGGCCAATCTCCATATTGCTCTCTGTTCAAATAAGCTAATAAACTTACTGCATCTTCTGGATTATTTTCATCTATAGGAGTGTCTGCATTTGAGCGAATAACCAATATGAAAAAGGTAGAATAACCAATTAATATTGTAGCAAAACTTACTAAAGCTATACCCATCGTAGGCTTATTGTTTCTTTTAGCATATTTTAAACCAAATACAATTCCAAGAATTATAAGAGCAAAATAGATGATTGTACCTGAGTTGAAGGGAAGTCCAATAGTATTGACGAAAAATAATTCAAAGCCTTTTGCAAAGTTTACAACTTGAGGGATTATAACGCCTTGAATGCCTCCAGTTATTACAACAGATAGTAAAAATACTTTTATTAGCCCCCAAGTGCTTACTTCGTATTTTTTGAAATAATAAATAAACACTAATGCCGGAATCGCTAATAGATTTAGAAGGTGAACACCTACAGATAAGCCAATTAAATACGCAATTAAAATAATCCATCTAGAAGAATATTTGTCATCTGCCTCACTTTCCCATTTTAAAATTGCCCAAAAGGTAATGGCTGTAAAGGTTGATGACATAGCATACACCTCTCCCTCTGTTGCGGAAAACCAAAAAGAGTCTGTAAATGTATATGCTAGAGCTCCTACAAGTCCGCTTCCAAAAATTCCAATTTTTTGCGCTAATGAAAATTCGTTGTTTTCATTTGAAACAGAGGTCATTTTTTTTGCTAAAGCAGTAATCGTCCAAAATAAAAACAAAATAGCAAATGCGCTGCACATTGCTGACATTAGATTTATCATGAACGCAACGTTTGTAACGTCAGTAGCAAATAAGCTAAAAAACCTTCCTAATAATTGGAATAGAGGTGCTCCCGGAGGGTGACCAACCTCAAGTTTATAAGCTGTACTTATATATTCTCCGCAATCCCAAAAACTTACAGTAGGCTCGATTGTAAGGAAGTAAACAAAAAATGCTATTGAAAAAGTTAACCAACCTAAAAGATTATTTGATTTAATATAGTTCATGAGGATAATGTAATTGTTTTGTTGCGAATTTAATAAATAATTCCTCCAAATAGGAATCATTTTTATGATTTAAAACATTTGTTATATTTTTTTTGGAGCTACAATTTTAATTGTTACTTTTGTCGCCCTATTTTGCCCGATGGTGTAACTGGCAACACGTCTGGTTTTGGTCCAGAAGAGTCTAGGTTCGAGCCCTAGTCGGGTAACTTTTTTTCTCTCTTTTTTCGATATTTTTTTCTTTTTTAAGCTTTGTTTTTTTTATATATTTGCTAGGTGGTGGATTTTATCCTCACGTTAACCAAAACAAGTATTTATGATAGCTTCATTATCTAATCTAAGAACAAGTAGAAAATTACTTTTTTTCAATTCTATTTTATTTGCATTCTTACTTTTAAGTTCTAGTGTATATTCACAGTCAAATTTTAGCCCAGCATCTGATATTTCTTTAAGTAACTTGGTTCAAGGTTCTCTTTCGGATATTAGTTTCGTGATAACCCAAGATGCTGATGAGTCTGATATTGCTTCTAGCATTATTGTTTCAAATGGTGGTTCTTTTGACATTTCTTCTCT
>JAQWJZ010000016.1 GCA_029248105.1 Flavobacteriales bacterium | reverse complement strand
GACATGAATACGCAGCCAAAAGGCGTTTATTTCTTAGAAATAACGACTTCTACAGGCGGTATCAACAAAAAGATTGTTCTTCAATAATCCTTTTTAAATAGATTGATGAAAGCCCCGAGCAGCAATGTTCGGGGCTTTTTTATGTTTGATTTTGACTTTAATTTTGGATTATTTACCTATCTTTGTGTAAAATTTACAATTAGCAAGTTCCGTGTGTAAAAAAGTTTCACTTTCACTTTTATTTTGCGTTTTTTCCTTAACTGGATTTTCACAAAATTTTATTGAAACCAAGCCTGAAATTCACAAGAGTTTAAACATTTCAGGCTCGTATAGATTTTTTGTTCAGCACAGGCATTTTGTCAACCCCTACATTACTTCAGTAAATGGACTAGACACAGCTCGCTTAATTAAAAAGGCAATACTTTTAGGAGATGCCACACAACTACCAGAACTTACACTTAACATTAATGCTAACCCAAGCAAAAATGTATCTTTTGGTACTGATTTAACTTTTTGGAATCAGAAGACAGGGCAGTTTGAATATTACCGAGGGTTGAATTTGGGAATAAATCTTTACGGTTCTTTTAAAACTCCTTTTGGAAACTATAATGTTAAAACAGGTGGTATTCACTGGTTAAGGCTTAGTCGATTTACAATGAAGACAGGAGAAGGGTTTAATAGATACACTCTTTTTGATAGAAATCCTTGGGACCCGCAATACTCTATATTTAGTCAACGCTATTCGGATTATTACAACCGTGGTAGCGTTCAACAAGATGTACGTTGGGGAAATAAAGCCTTTCAAGGGTTTGCTCTAGATGGGGGTGCGTTGCCTTATGGACTTAACTTCACTTTTTTATACGGTAAAGCAGAATCAAGTGGAGCTCAATTTAATAATGTTTACAACGACGCTTATCAGCAGTCTGTACAGTTTTTAAATACCCAGTTTTATTCTTCATTATTGCCATCTTACATTTTGGGAGGTCGTTTGTTGAAAACACTTGATAATGGTGACATTAGCTTTAATACCATAAACGGTTATGCTTATCTAGATTCTACAGGTACAGATATGAACCGTTATGAGTTTCACTCTTTAGACTACTTATTTAAAGGCAAAGAGTTTACCCTAGTTGGTGAATTAGGGCTTTCAAAGTTCAATGATTTAGATTATGATTTTGCATTAGCAGCTAAGATAAAGACCACTAAAAAATTAACATTATTGCCATTTGATATTGAGTATTTTTACATTGGCACAAATGTTTATAATAATAATTCAGAAATTGTAAATACATCCATTGATGATTCTCAGCCAGAAGACCCTGAGCTAGGCCGAGTACTTACACAAACCGGAAGTGCTTTGTTAGGAGTTGGAAGTTTGGCGAACAATAGAACAGGTGTTTCTATAAATACGGAGTTTAATGTCAAGAAGCTTAAGCTTAGTTTAGGTCAAACCATTTCAAAAGAATTGGAACGAATAACCTCGCAATTGACCTATGGTCGTAGAGTTAATTCACTAGTATTATCTGAGTTTTACAGATGGGAATACCCTTCTCATGTGGGTCCTTACAGTCGAATAAGTAAATTGTATAGAGGTGTTTACGAAACAGTAAATTTGGATAATATACAAGAAGGAAAAATTAAGGATGATAAGCACTTCAACAGTTTTGAAATACAAGCCAAGTATGAATATAAGTTCAATAAGTTTAAGTCTTATTGCTTTTATCTAGGTTCTTTTTCTTCTGCTCAAACCCAGTTTTCTCCTTTTGTAGTACTTACAGAAGATGCTTATATCCGTCAATATGTTCATGAGTTTGAAAATTACTTGTCATTAAGCCCAAGAACTATTCTGACGGCTTATTTAGGTATAGAAAGAGTTATTGGAAATTATGAAACAGATATTAATTACGACACCTTTATGCCTCGATTTCAAACGGGCATGGGCATAGGTCTGGGTGTAGATTACAGTTTATCTAAAAATACAGCATTGTATTTGCGTCACCGTTATTTTTCATTTGAAGACAGAAACTTTGAATTAGATAATAACAACGGTCACGAAACAACGCTAGAATTAAAAGTTACTTTTTAAAACATAGAATATGAGATTAATCGCAATATGTTTTTTCGTTTTTACTACCATTACAACGGTGGCACAAGAGAGGGTCAAAAAGGTTGAATTTTATGGTGTTTCCAAAACAAATATTTTACACCAAGGCTACGAGGTGGATGGCGACACTATGAATATTTCTAAGGCTAATTATGGTCATTCTCTAATAGACTTAGGTATTTTGTTGCGTCCAAGTGCAAGTACAGAAATCGCTACTGAACTCCGACTCAGAAATGAATTAGGCGGCTTTTGGGGAGGGGCTGTTAGTTATGGAATAAGAAAGCTTACACTTAAAGGTGTGGTTAACGATGCTATACGTTATAAGGTTGGTGATCTGGATTTAGAAATGACCCCTTACACCTTGTATAACAACGACTACCAAGATGTCGTAAATGAAGCAACAGTTTATCAAATGGCTAGAGAGGTTATTGACTATGAGCATTATTACAATGGTAATGCTTGGAGGCAACAAGGTGTTCAGTCTAATTTTGGCTTTGACTTAAACAGTGCCACATTTAAATCTTTGGATGTAGCCTTATTTTCTACGAGAAATAAAGTTGCTGATGCAGCTTCTGCATCGCCCGAAAGATTGTTGTCGGGTGGGCAAATGGGCTTAAATACCTCATACGGTTTATTGATGTTTCACTCAGTCAATTTGCACGACTTGAAAAACACAGTTAATGATTTGAATTTGTATTATAACTCGGTTAATACCGTTTCGGCAACTGTTAATTTGCCTGAATTGCCCAAGTTTAGTTTACACTATGAGGGAGGAACATCAAAGGCTAATTATGAAGACTTAACAGAAGATGAGACGCTTACCATTCAAGATTACTTTTGGAATTTGGGCTTAAGTTTTGCGCCAAGTGAATCCATAAAATTGAGTGTAAATGGTATTAATACTGGACCACAATTCCGTTCTCCATCAGCTCAAAACGTACGTTTAGGATATTCATCTAGTAGTAATGTGTTTCCAACTTTAGGCAACAATTTAGCAGTTAGAAATATGGGCTTGTTGGACTACTTGTACAACGACGTATTGTATTATAATACTTTCGATAACCAACTAGATGCATACAATCCTGCTTTCAGCAATGTTATGCCATACGGATTAGCAACACCTAACAGAAAAGGCTTTTCCGTTAGTTTAGACGAATTCACTATCAAAGAACAGCTTAATCTATCTTCAGACCTCTATATAATGTCTGAAATAATTGGTTCAGGAACAAGCGCTTTAAAATCATTTATGAAGTTTGTTGCTAAAGCCGATTACGATTATAAGAAATGGTCGGTAAATGCAGGTTTATCGTATGAGTCAACCTCTAGAGACGGACAAGCTTATGAAGCGATTGAGCTAACATCTATGCTGTTTGACTTCGGTCTTGACTTTGATTTATCGGAAAACATATCGCTACTTTGGGGAACTAAATACCATACTGCTGATGGAAATGAATTATTAGCCGTTTACGATTCTTATAACGACCCCTTGTATTTTGAACCAACAAGCTATAGCGACAATCATCAAATGTTAAACTCAATAGGTTTAATGGTTAATTTTAACGAGCGTTCAACATTAACTGCTTCGGCAAGTTCTTTTGTTCAACAAGCTGAGCAAGAATATAAAATAAACCAGTTTCAACTATTGTACAGATTAAATTTTTAGGATATGAAAAATATTTTTTTAGTACTATTAATTGCAATTACTTTCATTTCGTGTGAAAGGGGAGATTCAGATTTTTTAGGTGGTAGCCTTAACGATCAATTCGGTGAATTGTTGGTATTAGATTCTTTAAAATCAAATACTTCAAACTTTAACTTTTCATACACATCTCCACGTTTTTTTGAGGCACAATGGTCAAAAAACCTCAACTGGAACCTTACAGTCGTGGGTACTCAAACAGGAGCAAGTAAAACGTTCTCAGGCTATTCAAACAAGTTAGATTTTGATAACACTTCTTGGAATGGCACATCAGATGATTTCCCATCTTTCACACAAGAGTCGTGCGAGGCTACTCTTACGCTTTCTGATAACGACACTTCTTTAGAAATGTCAACAACAGTTAATATTGATGCACTAAAACCACTTCAAGACGGTTTGAAGGTAATGGCAGATTTTGAAGACGGATTTCCTTTAAATACCCTGCCTTTAGTACAAGCTGGTGCTAATTTGGTAATTACAGAAGACTCAGCAGCTGTAGGCTCAAAATACCTTCATATGGGAGGCTATGTACCCTACGATTACCTTTTAACATCGATAAAAATTCCTGTTCAAGAAATGGATATGTTTTCATCAACATCCCCTTTGTTGTTGTATTTTAATATGGCTACCATAGGCGGAATGGTTGGTGAAGTGCCAGCTAACCAGTTCCTTAAAATTATCATTAGAGAGGGTGACGGTGCAACACTAGCTAATGGCGAAAAATATTCTGCCGAAATAAATCCTGTTAACTGGTCAGATTGGCAATTGTTTTCATTGCCTTATTCGGACTTTGTTCTTGAGTCAGCTTCGGTTAACAATTTGAGAGAACCTGGAAGAATTAATCAAATTGAAATCATGTGTTTGTCATGCCCAGCAGAAGAAGCGCCTGACGGACCAACATGTCCGGAGAATATGAACCTTAACGTAAACACAGATATTGATTTTATTGCATTTACAGAAAATGAAAGTTATAAACCTTAGTCTTTTACCTGTTTTATTTCTTCTGACCGCTTGTATGGAGTTTAAGCCTATTGCGGTATACGATATAGAGCCCGAGCAAGATGACACTCAACAAGAAAAAGTATTTTTTGATGAGACATTAGGCTTACTATGGCTAAACTTAAATGGTTGTGCTGAGTTCAACATCGTAAAAGAAGATGGTAACAATGTTATTCTTTTAGATTGGAATAAAGTAAACTGTGATTGGGTAGGCTTTGGTAATAGTTGGTCTAGCTTTGTATCTGATGATATTAGTGAATATATTAATACCTCTGCCATATCTTTTCGTGTTAAAGCTGTAGAAGCAGAGCAAAAATCTATTCCTTTTGTTATTGGTCTAGAAGATTATGGTGGAGGCAATTCTTATGTCTTTTCTGAGTTCAAAGACTTTGCTAATCGCTTGAGCATTACTACGGATCAATGGACAACTATTAATATTCCTTTATCGAGATACAACTTCACCTATCAAGGTGTAGACCCCACCAACATTAAGCAAATGATTATCCAGCTAGAAGGAGCTGGAAAAGTTTACCTTGATGATATCAAACTAGTGCCCTTTTCTGACCAAGACTACACACAAATGTTAGCTGATGTAGAGGATATGAGGCCTAGAGGAAATCCTAATCAAACTATTTATCCCTCGAACTTTCAGGAGTTAGCATGGAATATCGGATCCAACGATTGCCATAGCTTGATGGAGAAAGACAGTCAAATTCATTGGCAATGGAACTCGTGTAAGTTTTATAACCGTTGGGGTTTTAATTGGCACAATTGGTATGCTTTCAATTTGAGAGGTATAGTCCAACAAACGGCTTTACAAATCGAACTATCTTCTGATTTTTCTCCTTTCAAAATCATTTTGGAAGATTACACAGGTAAAAGCTCAGAGTTAGCAGCTAAAGATTACATTATCGAAAACCAAAACGATAGTGTTTCAACATTGAACATTCCGCTTTCAGATTTTGAATTAATAGAAAAGCAATTTGTTTTAGATAGAATGAAGCAGTTTCAATTTGTTGGTAATGAAAATGGGGGCTCAATGGTAATTTATGAAATGAAATTAGTCAAACAATGAAGTACTTAAGCTACATATTTATCCTTTTATTCTTGTGGTCGTGTGAGCAAACTGTTTATAATAACCCAGACTATACTTTAGTTTTTGAAGATAATTTTCAAGGAGAAAGCATAGACGAAGCCAAATGGAATTTCGAAATAGGTACGGGTTGTCAGTACAGTGTTAACCTTAACGGATGGGGAAATTTTGAAGATCAATACTATAAAAAAGAAAATGCTACAATCGTAGATAATGATTTTTTGCAAATTGAATCCAAAGCTGAATTCGTATTATATTCAGACCCATGCGGTTCTAATCAAACCAAAAATTACACTTCTGCTAGGATAAACACCAAGAACAAATTTGATTTTACTTACGGAAAGGTAGAAGCTTCTATTAAATTGGATAATGCTGTTGGTATATGGCATGCTTTTTGGATGTTGCCAAGTTTCCCTCAAGAAATCTGGCCATTTTCTGGCGAGATAGATATTCTAGAATTTGCTAACAACAATAATGATATATTTTACGCTGGAACGATGCACCATACAGGGCCGCTAATAGGTACGGATATTCCATATACCAATCTGAATTACTTTAATGAGTTTCATACCTATTCTGTGGAGTGGGATTTGTCAACCGTTAAATGGTATGTTGACGATGTATTAGTACAAACAGTTGTTCGAACAAGTGATAGTGTTCTTGACAATAACTGGCCTTTTGATAAAGAGTTTCATATAATATTAAACACGGCTGTTGGTGGTACGCTTGGCGGTACGCCAAATCTTAATGGGGAGACGCATCATATGTTAGTAGATTACGTTCGTGTTTATCAAAAATTAAGTAACTAATGAGGTATTTATTTATTTTCATATTTATACATTCCATTGCCTTTGCTCAGGTAGTGCCTGTAGAAATAGTTAAATCTGAAACGGGCTACCAATTATTAAGAGGTGGCGAACCATACTACATTAAGGGTGTAGGAGGCTTAGAAAATTTAGAAAAAGCCAAAGAATACGGTGCTAATTCGTTTAGAACATGGTCTGCCGATAACGCTAAAATGTATCTGGATAAAGCTCAAGAATTAGGTTTGACGGTATGTTTGGGATTTTGGGCTCAGCACGAAAGGCACGGATTCGATTGGAGTAATGAATTAGGGATAAAACTTCAATTGGAAAAATTTGCAAAAGTCGTTGATGAAGTGAAAGATCATCCAGCATTATTAATGTGGGCGGTAGGAAATGAAGTAGACTTATTCTATTCTAATTTTGATGTTTGGAAACACATCAACGATATAGCTCTAATGATTAAATCTAAAGATCCGCATCACCCAGTAACAACAGTCACGGCTGGTTTAGATGTTGCTGAAGTCAAGCTCATACAAAAGTATGCTCCTGCTCTAGATCTACTAGGGGTTAATACTTATGGTGGCTTAGGATTTGCTCTTGAATCGTTACCCTATTATGGCTGGGACAAGTCTTATATGATAACAGAATGGGGGCCAAATGGTCATTGGGAATCGCCAAAAACAGATTGGGGCATACCTATTGAGCAGACCAGTACAGAAAAAGCAAAATCATATAAAGAGCGTTATGAAATGATATTTGCCGACTCCACCAACTGTTTAGGCTCTTATGTTTTTCTTTGGGGTTTTAAGCAAGAAACAACATCTTCTTGGTATGGACTTTTCCTTAAAGACGGCACACAGACCAGTGTGATGGATGTTCTCATAGAGAAATGGTCAGGCAAAAAACCAAAAAATTTAGCTCCAGATTTGAATGCTTTTACCATTAATTCTCAAGACGCTTATCAGAATGTTAAGTTGGATAATCGTAGTCCTATGCAAGTAGATATTGATGCTTACGACCCTAATGATGATAAACTTAGCTACCATATAGAAATCGTGCCAGAAAGTACTGATACTAAAGCTGGTGGGGATTTTGAAAGAGCTCCAACAGCAGTTTTTCAAAAAGTTTTCTCTAAGTCTAGCTTTACAATTAAAGCACCTTCTAAAAGTGGTAAGTACCGTTTGTTTGTGGTCATTAAAGACGGAGAAAAAGGCGCAACAGCCAACATTCCTTTTTTAGTGAACTAACAGCTCTATTAGCGTATTATTAAAAATTTCAACACCTTTTTGATTTAAATGGTGCGAATCGTAAAAGTGTAGGCTATCGTCCAAATTTAGAATAGTATTGAAATTATAATATCTCGTATAACTACTCATAGTACTATCAAAGAGGCTATGATTGTCAAATTTTGAATATTCAAAACTACTCACTGGCGCTTGAACAAGAACGACAACAATGCCTTCATTTTTTAATAGCTCAATCACTTCCACGAAAGCATACCATTGCTCTTCTTTTATTTCGTATTTTATAGTATCATGACTACCATCAAACGCCTGCTCTTTTCTTTGGACATATCCACCAGAAATATAAGTGTCTTTGCCAATGGTTTTTTCTTCAATAAAATTTTTATCTAGCTTAAAATATTGACGAACAGCTGAGTAAATGAATGTATTATAGGTTTTAAAATTGTTAATCTCAAAAACCATTTTTGTACTGTGCCAATCTATGGTGTCATTAGAAATAATATCTAGGCTAGACTCCACGCCATCCGAGCTAAAAACTTGAGGGCATATTTCGAATACCACACATTTGGGCTGAATATGATTGAGGTACTTTTTCAATAGAACCAAACTTTGAACAGGCGCTTGACTACTTGAGCCTAAATTAAAGGACGATAAGCCTGCTTTATCAAAAATTCTAGGGTCAAAACCTCTATAAGCGTGTGATGAGCCCACAAACAATATATCAATATTGCGGTAGTTAGGAATTTCAGATATTCGTGTATGAAGATGTCCACCTCTTTGTTTGAAAACCATATTCGTATTTAAGTCGATGGACAAAAAACTACCCCAAAGCATAATGAATAATACATAGAGAAGTGAAACTACAATGGCATATAACACGCTATGTTTTAAAAAACGAATCATCAAAATTGAAAATAGATAAAAGGGTTTTCGCTAGTGGGACTATACATACCTATAAGAAACACAATGAAGCTATAAAGAATTAAACGCTGTACACCATTTAATTTTTTTTCTAAAACATCAATAGCAAAGGCTCCTTCTCTTCCCAACCATTCAATGCATACAAATAAAGTAAGCAAAACAAGACTGATTTTCACCTTAGGCATATCCATAATATGAGGTATTGAAAACAAATCAAGATTAAACATACTATCAAGGTAAGATATTGCGTGAGTTAGCGATTCTGCTCTAAAGAACACCCAAGCCAACACAGTTATGCCAAAAGTCGATAAGATAGCTATAAGCTCTTTAAAACTAGGGAATAGTTTTCCTTTTGCTACGATGTCCAAATGGTTTCGGTTTGTGTCTAATAATAATAGTGGTAAAAAGAAAATAGCATTAAGAATGCCCCATATTAAAAATGTCCAATTGGCACCGTGCCACAATCCACTAACGGCAAATACGATGAATACATTTCTAATATTTTTAGCTTTCTTCACCCTACTACCCCCGAGCGGAATATAGACGTAATCTCTGAACCAACTACTAAGGGAGATGTGCCACCTTCTCCAAAACTCTGCGATATCTCTTGAGAAGTAAGGAAAATCAAAATTCTTCATAAGCTTGATGCCAAATAATCGAGCTGTTCCTATAGCAATATCGGAGTAGCCTGAGAAATCACCATATATTTGGAATGAAAAGAAAATAGCTCCTAACAATAAGGTGCTACCAGAATAATCAGCAGAATTATTAAATATCATATTAGCCAATTCAGCACAGTTATCCGCAATTACCATTTTCTTGAATAAGCCCCAAAGTATTTGTTGCATACCCATTACCGCATTGCTATAATCAAATGTTCGTTGACGTAAAAATTGTGGGAGTAAATTGCTGGCACGCTCTATAGGTCCAGCAACTAATTGTGGGAAAAAGGATACAAATGCTGAAAAAGCGATGAAATCACGACTAGGCTCTAGCTTTCTTTTGTATATATCAATACTATAACTCAATGTTTGAAAGGTGTAAAAACTAATACCAATTGGTAAAATGATATTCAGACTATTGGCTTGTATTTCTCTACCAAACATTGAAAAGACAGCAACAAATTCTTCGACGAAAAAGTTATAATACTTGAAGAAAGCCAAGAATCCAATATTGACGCTTATACTCGTCCAAAGCAGTACTTTTCTTTTTACTACATGCTCTTGATTAGATAATGCAATGCCTACAAGAAAATCTACCAAACTACTAATGAGTATGAGAGAAAGAAATCGCCAATCCCAACAAGCGTAGAAATAGTAACTAGAGATTAAAAGAATGGTATTTTGTAATTTAATATTCCTCTTTGCCAACCAATACAAAGCAAAAACAATAGGTAGGAAGAAAGCAAAGTCTAAAGAGTTAAATAACATCTAAGTATATTCTTCTGCAAACATAAGTAAATGCAGGTTATAGCAATGATACAAAAAAACCCTCTAGCCATTTCTGATTAGAGGGTTTTTTAGAATTATATATTTAGTTCTTATTGAAGAACAATCTTTTTGTTGATACCACCATTAGGAGTTATTATTTCTAAGAAATAAACACCTTTTGGCTGCGTATTCATATTAATCACTTGCGTGTACTGACCAATAAACTCGGTTAACTCTTCAGCAAATACTTCCTTGCCAATCATGTTAACCACCTTAACCGTCATTGTTTGAGCTTCCTCAGAAGTAAACGTAACGTTAAAGATGTCTCTTGATGGGTTAGGATACACATCCAAGTTAGCCACAGTACTGTTCTCTAATCTCGCTCCACCTAAAGTATATTCAACAGGCTGTGAGAAAATAGTTGACCATTAAGTACCGCTAGAACCACAAGCACCACGGATTCTCCAAGAGTAATCTCCAGCAGTTAAACCAAACTTAGTCTTAGAGTTATCCGAACCAGCGACGTTGTTCCATGCCCATACTTGACCTGTAGTGACGTTAGTCAGCTCCAAGAAGTAATGGTCTGGAGCACCACTTTCTGGCGTATCCCAAGACAT
>JAQWJZ010000015.1 GCA_029248105.1 Flavobacteriales bacterium | reverse complement strand
CCATAACAGAGATATCATCAAATGCACCTTCTTCTTCAGCAGAGATTGTATGCATAGTAGCTCCAATCATGAAGTCACCCATTGCATAAGATCCACCAAATGATAAATCAGTACACTCACCTCTTTCAGCATTAAATAGAGAGTAGTTCATTCCTGAACCGTATCCGTCACCAAAGCTACCAGAAGTCAAGTGGAAACCGTTCTCACCATACATATCGTATCCAGCCATTACAGTCAAGTCAGTGTTTACAGCGTAAGAAACACCTAATGTAGTTAAGTCCATTTCTTCACCATCAGTTTCACTAGTATAATATCCTAGAGATAAAACAGCACCATTGTCCATCGCGTAAGATGCATCAAGACCCATTGAAGTTCTTTCTTCAAATACTTCATCCATTGCAGTAAAAGCACCTTCATTTTGCGTGTTAACATATAAAAGATTGAAAGCCATAGCGCCCATATCTTTACCTACGTTAAAATACATAGTAGTACCATCATATCTTAAAGTATCCAATGATGTTAAATCAGTTGCAGCATAACCTACGTGAATGTCCGCAAAGTCATTGTTAACTCCGATTAAGAAACCATCCCAAGTGTTACCGTCTTCGTTAACCCAGTTGTTGTCTCCTAAAATACGACCGCTACCAAAGTTTAAAGCCATACGACCAGCTGTTAATGAAGCGAAATCCATAACGTTTGTTGTAGCATAAGCCTCACGAACAGTTAAAGAGAAGTTTTCATCAGCAACTTTACCTAAAGTAGCTGTAGAGTTTAATTCTACGTGAGCGCTTACAGCGTCACCTCCGAAATCAACAGCAGTTCTTACTCTTTGATCAGTGCTCGTAGCATCTTCAGTCGAATTAACTCTTGTTCTAGAGTCAACAGACCAATCTTGTGCAGAAACTGTTGTTGCTAGTCCTAACGTTAAAGCTAGAACAAAATGCAAATTCTTTTTCATAATAATTTAGTTAAAATTGGTTAATAACGGGCGCAAGATGCAAATTTTATCTAAAACCACCAAAGAAAATCAAATCGTTATTCTTAACACGGAAATGTTGATAATAGGCAGATATAGCACTAATTTAGGGGGGTTAAAAATCGTTTAATCCTTTGGTTATCAGTGTTTTGAACGTTTTTTTTATCTTTTGTTAAAAAGGCACTAAAATTAGCTGATAAGTATGGCCCCTGAAGAGCGCCCCTTGTACCAAGTCCGTTAAAAACGCCAATTTTGGAGTGCTGAGGATGCAAACCGATGAGTGGTTTTCGGTCTTTAACAGTCGGTCGAACACCTGCTACACTTGAAACGACCTCAAAATTAACAGATAAAATATCACTAATTTTCTTCTTAAGAAAGGATTGACCCTCAGCCGTAAGTTTATCTGTCAGGTCAGTATGATTATAGGTAGACCCGACTACATACAAGTAATTGCCTAGAGGTAAAATGTAAACACCCTTGCTAATAATTTTGTCAAAACGCTTTAAAGAGGGTATGCGAATAGTCATAACCTCCCCTTTGGTAGGGCTTAAGGGTAAAGACTTAAAATATGGGTTGTCTTTTAGTCTATAGCCTTCACAAAAAATAATGTAATCTGCCTGTAATGATTTGTATATTCCTTGTTCTGGATTGCAATGTGAGAAGTCAAAGCGTTCTTCTATAAGTATGTGATTCTTTTGAAAGTATGCTCTAGATTTATCTAAAAAAGGGATGAGGTCTAGGTGGGCGGTAGAATTAATCGAAGCGCTACCATAACTATTATTAAGAAAAGGAAAATTATTTTCTTCGTAAAAATCGGAAATGTATTTATCCATATTACTGTTGCTGTACTTAATTTGCCAATCATGCTTAACATCTTGATTAGCAAACAAACGTAATATGGGTTTAAGCTCTAAAAATGAAGCGTTCAACTTCCTTTCTAAGTCTTTGTACCGCTCGATAGCCTTTGGGAAATAAAGGTGTGCGTTGTACGAAGGAATGCAACGTTTCATGCCAACAGGGTTTATCAATCCGGCTGCTACCCGACTTGCTGATGCCTTTAGATTCAAGTCTATAATAGCCACCGATTGTTGTGCATCTATCAAGTCATGAGCTAAAAATGTTCCTGCCATACCTTGGCCAACAATTATAACATCGACTTTTTTCATCGCTAAACTTTTAAATTGGAAATAGGGCTCAAAGGTAGATAAAGTAATGGCTTACCAATAATAAGTATGTCTTCTTTTTCGCTTATCATTAATGTTAAAACCTAAGGATATCTCGTGTGAACCTGAAGCTACTGTGCTTAACGAACTGATACCATAATCAAAAGAATAGGACAAAAACAAACTTCCCATGTTTAAGCCAGCTAAAGCTACTAAAGATTGTGAAGAACGTAAAGACAAGCCCATCCAGTAGTTGTTGTCTATGATAACTCGAGCGTTAAAATCAAATTGTGTAGGGCTAGACTCTAATGACTTGGCGAGTATAGACGGCTCAATAGCTAAATCGGAGTGTATGTCAATTCGGTATGATCCGTGCACAAAATAATGGCGTACCTGTGTGTTATCCCCAAAAATATTAGAAACTGATTCTTTAAACGTGGACTCAAACAATTGATGAGCAGAAGCGCTCAAAGAGAAGTTTTTAGAATATAGATATGCGCCCACACTAGCGTCAGGAACCATTTTTGAAAAACTACCTCCTTCAAATTCAGGATCAGGATTTTGGAATGTTAACTGACCTTGATTAAGAGTGTGTTGCGTCATTAATCCACTCATACCTAAAGACAGTCGAGTAGTATTGTCTTCGTCAAGCTGAACGTGATATGCAAAAGATAAGCTTATTCCTATCTGACTATAAGGCCCTGTTTCGTCTTGCATGATAACCGCTCCTAGTCCAATAGCATCATAAGCCAATGGCATATGATAACTTAATGTATTAGTTTTAGGAGCAATCGCTCCTAAACCAGACCATTGTGATCGTGAATTGATTTGAATAGGAAAATAGGGCTTTGACCCTGCAATTGCAGGGTTCAGAACAAAATCATTGGTAAGATATTGACTGTACATAGGAAGTTGTTGAGCTTTAGACAAAGCCGCAACAAAAACTAGAACAACAATTAAGACCTTCTTCATTGATTTTTAATTTAACGAACGATAGTTACGGTTCCCGCAATAGGTGGCTCATCGTTATTAAGGGTTATTACATAATAATAAGTTGCTGAGGGTAAGGGCATACTTTCATACATGCCTTGCCATGCGCCTTCCCAAGCGTTAATATATTTTTTAGTGGAATAGACTCTATCTCCCCAACGGTTAAAAACTTCGACTAAGGCGTCAGGATATAATTCGATATTATCTATATGCCAGTAATCGTTATTTTGATCGCCATTAGGAGAAAAGGCCGAATAGGCCGTAATACAACTTTGATTACTAGAGGGGACTTCTATTTCATCATAGTAAACACAACCGTTATTGTCTATGACTGTTACGGCATAATTCCCTGAAGAGACTCCATCATTTAACGCTGCTTGTGTATAATTCGACCACTCGAAAGTATAAGGGTCGTATCCACCTGTTGCAAAAACCTCAACGCTACCATCTGTATTATCAACACAACTAACAGCTTGTGTCAAAAAATTCAACTGAACAGGAACGATAGGGTCAATAGTAATAGCTACTTCATGTTGACAATTATTAAAGTCGGTTACCTGAACAGAATACATACCGGCTGTTTGTATAGAAATTAGTTCGGATGTTTCGTTGGTGCTCCACAAATAATCATAGGGTGTTAACCCTCCTGAGGCAAATACTAATGCTGAAGCAATAGGAGCATCTAAGCACAACTGTGTATGCTCCACAAAAATATTTAAAGAGTCTGGCTCATTAATCGTTTCTGAAGCTGTTAAGACACATCCAAACTGATCCGTCATGGTTACAGTGTAAGTTCCCGAAGATAAACCAGAAGCCGTATTTGTTATTTGAGCGTTAGCATCGTCCCACAATACCGAATAATTAGACGATGGATTCGGATTGTTAAGAGTCGCTTGTATCTCTCCATTACCATTACCATAACATAGAATTGGGTTAACAGAAAGTGAAATATTAGGCTCTGTTATTTGGAAGTCTATCGTTTCTTGACAGCTAAGGGCGTCTATAATGGTTACTGAATAAGCCCCGGATGTAAGCTGATCTACTGAATTACCTGTTGCTCCAGTTGACCATGAAATACTATAGTTTGGTGTACCTCCAACTGGGTTAACTGCCGCAGAACCATAATCACCATCACAACCTAAATTGACAACAGAAAGATTAGATAAAATTTGGTCTGGCTGAGTAATAGCTTGCGCAAACGTTGGAGAGGTGCAGTTATTAGCGTCTGTAACAACTACGTTATAAGTGTTAAAAGAAAGCCCCCCTACAGTGTATGGTGCTTGATTGGCAGAACTGTATAAAGCATCAACAAAATAGGTGTATCCTCCAGAACCACCGTTAGCAGTTATTGTTATTTCTCCGTCTGACCCTCCAAAACAACTCACATTATTCACAAGATTAATATCTGAAATAAGCAAGTCGTTAGGCTCAGTAATTTCGAATGGTAAAGGTGTAGAAACACAACCATTAACGTCTATAGCTTGTAGCGTTTGAAGACCGGCAGACAGATTGGTAATCAGATTATTGGCTGCTAAAGGAAATACGGTTGGATCAGGAACAAGGTTATAACTATAGGGTGCGTTTCCTCCGTCAAAGTCAACCGTTATAATAGCGTCAGAAGCACCAAAACAACTCACTTGAGAGCCGTTGTAATCAGAAGTAACAGTAGCAGATACTATGCTAAGTTCTGAAGGTTGATTTAAATCATAAAACTCATTGTATGAACAATTGTTGTCATCAATTACAGTAAACTCATAAGTCCCTGCAGCAAGAGAAGTGAAATCTCCCGAAGTTTGAGTAGTTGCTCCTCCATCAATAGAATAAATGTAAGCGCCAACTCCATCTTCTCCTAAAAGACTAATTTCACCATCAGAAAAGCCATTACATGAAATAGGAGTTATAGTCGTAATAAAATCAAAAGACAAAGGGGTCGGGGCGTTTAGTATTATATCTTGTGGCAATGACTCACACAAATTACTATCAACAGCAATAACGGAATAGCTTCCTTCAGATAAATTAGTAATATCAAGAGCCCCAATAGATGCATATGGAAAAGTTAAACCCCCGTCTATACTATAAGAATATTCGCCGCCAGAACCTCCTAAAGTGCTAACCTCAATAGTCCCATCTGTTGAGTCTTGACAACTGATAGGAAAGCTTGAAAAATCGGATGTTATATTAACTGTCAGATCAAGGTCGGCAGGGTTTGGAATTAGTGGATTTGATTGGGTAAAACATCCGTTGTCATCGGTAACGGTTAATAACGGCAAACCAGAACATACTCCGTTCACGGTATTGTTATTCCCGTTATCTACCCCATCAACATTGTAGCTGTATGCTGGGGTTCCTCCTGAGGCATCAATCGTTATTATAGCATCACATGATGTGTTGCAAGATGGCGGTTGATCAACAACAACGGCATCAATGACTACTGGTGAAGGCTCCGTAATTTCAATATCGGTAGGTAAGGAAGTACACCCTTGAGCGTCAGTAGCAATAAAAGTATATGTGTCAGCACCTAAATTAGTTAGGGGGTTAGCCAAAGCATCTGTAATAATAGGGTTAGATGTACTTGAATATTGATAGGTGTATAAAGCATCATCACCGCCAGAAGCAGATAAGGTAATTTCACCGTCTAAGTTTCCATTACAACTTATTTCTGAACCATTATAATCAGATGTAATTTGAGGGTTTACAAAAACTGTATCCGAACTAACTACCGTAGTTTGTAAAGCCTCATAAACATAATTTGGGGCTAAGTCGGAATCACGTGCCCAAACATCATAATCACCAACGGCTAAATTAGTATAGACAAGGTTTGTGGTCCAAGGTCCGGCAAGACCATTAATAGAATATTCGGTGGTTGCAGGGGCGGTTACATCTGGAATAATCTGAATTTGACCATCTGAAGTGTTGTAGCAAGTCGTGCTCGTTGATGATATACTATCAACATAACCCGTAACAATTAGAGTGTAGTCTTCTGTTTCGCCGTATTGAAAATTATTAATCGCCCAATTTAAAGCGGTAACCTGCCATAAGGCTGTAAAAGCACCTACCCTATTATAAACAATTCTCATTGTTATCGGACCTAGAGCTGCGTCATTAGGAATCGTTATTGATGTATTAAAAATAGGATTATTATTATTAGAATAAGGTGAGGTGTAAACCAATTCTGTACTCTCATACGTACCGCTAGCATCGAAATCGACATAAACCTTAATTGCTCTATTGGGATTAGATACAGATGGAGTTGAGCCACAAAAACCACCTTCAACTTCTAAATCATATGTTTCGTTTCTTAAAACCCCAGTTACATATTCTAGCCCAGCTACATTACCATCACCATTATTGCTATTGCCCAAGGTGTAGTCGCTGTAGCCCGTACAAGGTAATAAAACCGTTCCAACAGGGGGGTTCATTATATCTGTAACATCATAAGGAGGTGTGCCGAAATATACTCTTGATACAAGCTCAAAAGAAGTACTGTTAGCGCCTTGAGAAAAAGCGTTAAGCCCAATAAGTAAGGAAATAAATATCAAAAAACATCTAAACATACTTGTTAAGGTAAAATTAACGGATAAGCTTACAAAGTTAATTAAATATTAACACTTTTTTTCTGATAAGCTCATTTAAAATAACAAAACCGCAATAAATTGCGGTTTTGTCGTTGAGGTTTCGAGCGGATTCGAACCGCTGTAGATGGTGTTGCAGACCACTGCCTAGCCACTCGGCCACGAAACCAAAGGACGGCAAATCTAATAATTTTTTTAAAAATCTATGCCTTTTATTCGCTTCTCTTTTACGACCACTTCTCTCACGTCTCCGTTAATTGGCGGATTTTTTTTCGCCACACTAACTTCAACAGACTTGATATTTGAATGGTTTTTAATGATTTCGTTAATAATACGTACCACTACATTTTCAAGCAATTTGCTTGGTTCAGCCATTTCTTGTTTTACAATACCATTAATAGAAACATAGTCGACCGTATGAGACAAAATATCACTATTCGCAGATTGGTTAATGTCTGCTTCTACATGAACGTTCACCTCATAGTCTGAGCCAATTTTGGTTTCTTCTGGCAAACAACCATGGTAGGCATAAACCTTAATCCCTAAAACTGAAATCATTCCCATAGTTAAGACAAAGTATCTATTGCAGTTTTGATTCTGGTTACAACCTCGTCTTTTCCCAATAAAGCGGAAATAGAAAACATGGAAGGCCCCATACCTAAACCCGTAACCGAAAGGCGAAAGGTCGGTAAAACCATACCCAAGCCCCATTCATTCTTTTCAAGGTGAGATTTAAATTGCACCTCTATCTCTTCAGCACTAAAATCGGACATCGAAGAAAATAAATCTACAATTGAGTTTAAAATTTCCGGTGTATTATCTTTCCATTTTTTACGCCTTGTTTTTTCATCATAATCAGATGGCGGCGCGAAAAAAAACTGACTAGAAGTCCAAATGTCATCAATAAATGTTGCACGTTCTTTCATCAAATCACAAACCTTGGCAAGATAGTTTTGATCTATTGCTTGAGCGTCAGCAACAGACTCTGCCAAAATTGCGGCTAGAGTTTCCCCATTTTTTTCTCTCAAATATTGTTGATTGAACCATTTTGTTTTATCAAAATCAAATTTAGCACCCGCTTTCCCCACTCTATCTAAAGAAAAAGCCTCTACTAAATTGTCCATGCTGAAAATCTCTTGTGCTGTTCCAGGGTTCCAACCCAAGAAAGCCAGCATATTTGTAAATGCCTCAGGGAAATAGCCCTCTTCACGATAACCAGAGGACGTTTCTGAAGTTTCAGGGTTTGTCCACTCAGTAGGGAAGACAGGAAAACCGAGTCTGTCACCATCTCGCTTGCTTAACTTGCCATTACCATCGGGTTTCAATATGAGTGGCAAATGTGCAAACTGAGGGCAATCCCAATCAAAAAACTGATAAAGTAAAACATGCAAGGGAGCCGATGGAAGCCACTCTTCACCCCTAATAACATGAGATATTTGCATCAAATGATCATCAACAACATTTGCCAAATGGTAAGTAGGCATACCGTCTGATTTGAAAATAACCTTATCATCAAGGTTAGTCGTGTTGACCACAACCCAGCCACGTATAATATCTTGTATTCTTACCTCTTCGTTACGAGGCATTTTGATTCGAATAACATAGTTGTCGCCACGATCAAGTCGTTCCTTAACTTCATCATCAGAAAGGGTAAGGGAGTTTTGCATGGTTTCTCTGACCACAGCATTATATTGAGGAGATGGAACGCCCGCATTTTTCATACGCTCACGCATTTGATCCAACTCTTCGGGAGTGTCAAAAGCATAATAAGCATGTCCTTTTTCTAAGAGAATATCGGCATATTGCCTATACATCGACTTTCTTTCCGATTGGCGATAAGGCCCTAAATTACCTCCCTTGCCTAGACCTTCGTCAATCTCTATTTTACACCATGACAAAGCATCTAAAATATATTGCTCTGCTCCAGGCACAAACCGAGTTTGATCGGTGTCTTCAAGGCGAAGCAAAAAATCTCCACCATGCTTTTTAGCAAACAAATAGTTGTATAGTGCTGTACGAACACCACCCATGTGCAAGGGCCCTGTTGGACTAGGAGCAAAACGAACTCGAACTTTATTCATTGTATAAGTTTATTTGGTCAGCAAAGATACATTTTATTGAATATTGAGAGACTTTCTTTATGGAAGTAAAAATCATAACTTTGCAGTATGAGTGAGAGAAGTGTGCTAATTGAAAAATTAGAAGAATTTATCAGTAAATACTACAAAAATTTACTGCTTAAAGGGGGGATATATTTTGTTTCTGTATTTCTGTTGTTCTTCATTCTATTTTCTACTATCGAATACTTTGGCCAGTTCAACACCTCTGTAAGGGCTGGGTTGTTTTGGAGCTTTTCTTTAATAAACGCTCTCGTTTTCTGGAAATGGGTCGCTATTCCCCTAAAAGGACTGTATAGATTAGGAAAGTCGCTCAGCCACTATGATGCTGCCAAAATAATTGGAGAGCACTTTAGCAACGTGGAAGATAAGCTGATAAACCTACTGCAACTGCAAGAACTTTCTTCTAAAGATAATGCTCTTATTGAGGCTAGTATAGAACAGAAGATAAAATGGCTTAAGCCTATACCGTTTTCTACTGCTATAAACCTCAAGGCTAACACCGTTTACTTAAAACATGCCATAGTTCCTATTGGTATTTTATGCCTCTTATTTTTAAGCGGAAACAAAGAGGTCGTAGTCGATAGCTCAGCTAGAATACTTTCTTTCAATACAGAATTTATGCCTGAAGCACCGTTTGACTTCATAATTGACAACACATATCTAGAGGCTGTTAAAGGCAACGATTTTTTACTTGAAATGCATTTCTCTGGTGAAGAGTTGCCGAAAAATAGCGCTATAGTGATTGACAAAAATCGGTATGAGATGCGCCAAACTAAAACAGGACACTTTTCATTTCTTTTCAAAAACACACAAAAAACACAGTCGTTTCGTTTTGAAGCCAACGGCTTCAAGTCCGCTCTTAACACGCTAAGAGTTATACCAAAACCTAGTGTCAACAAATTTTCGGTAAGCTTAAAATATCCCAGCTATACCAAGCGAAAAAACGAAACGAAAGAAAACGTTGGCAATCTACAAGTGCCCCAAGGCACTCGAGTAAAGTGGTCTATTATCGCTCAAGAATCTGAAAATGTTTACTTGCGTTTTGACAAAAACATAGCATGTAAACAGATCGGAGAAAATGAGTTTGAGCACGAAAAAAGTATCTTAAAAAACACCAAATACACTCTGGTAGCGCAAAATAACTACCTACTTGGCGATAGCATCGTTTATGAAATTAATGCAATTCCCGATGCTTATCCAGCAATAGATGTACAAGAAACGATAGACAGCGTCAATACAATGCAACGTTTTTTTGAAGGCTACATAGAAGACGATTACGGAATTAAAGAGCTGCTATTTAAATACCGTTTTCTTACGGATACCTCATCGTGGGTAAGCCAGAGCGTTAATTTAAACGCTACATCAAATAGACAAGGCTTTACCCATTCTGTTGACTTTAAAGATTTAGGATTGGACTTTGGTGTCGGTGTTGAATATTTTTTTGAAGTATGGGATAACGACGGAATCAATGGTAGCAAATCCAGCAAGTCTAGCCTATTCAACTATCAAGCAGCTAGCATAGATGAATTAGAGGCTATTGCTGAAGAAGAAAATAATCAACTTAAAAACGATTTGCAGGAATCCAAAAAATTGGCTGACGAAATACAAAAAGACCTAGAAAAATTACAAAAACAACTGCTTAAAGACAAAGAATTAAGCTGGGAAGACAAACAAAAAACAAAAGAGCTATTAGAAAAACAAGAATCGCTAAAAAATAAGGTAAATGAGATTCAGAGACAACAGAAACAAAACCAACTCTCTGAAAATCTATATCAAAAACCTAATGAAGAATTGCTTAAAAAACAAGAAGAAATTCAACGCCTTTTTGATAGTATAATGAATGAGGAAATGCAAGAAATGATGCAAGAACTCAACAAGATGAT
Organism: Flavobacteriales bacterium; assembly: GCA_029248105.1. Classification (NCBI taxonomy): domain Bacteria; kingdom Pseudomonadati; phylum Bacteroidota; class Flavobacteriia; order Flavobacteriales; species Flavobacteriales bacterium. Next base: position 20,721 of record JAQWJZ010000015.1, on the reverse strand, counting down.
GAACAGCATTGACAAAGAAGAACTTCAGAAGATGTTAGAGGATATGCAGCAGAGCGATGAAGATATAGAAAAAGAGCTAGACAGAACTTTGGAATTATTCAAACAAATGGAGCTGCAACAAAAACTAGAGAAAAATATTGACGAACTTCAAAAGCTAGCAGAAAAACAAAGGCAACTGGCTGAAGAAAGTAATATAGGGAAAAAGGACAAAGAAAGCCTAAATAAGAAGCAAGAAGAACTCAATAAGGAATTCGAAGATATTCAAAAAGAATTGGAAAAAGCAAAAGAGCTCAATAAAGACCTGGAAAACAAACAAGATATTCCTGACACCAAGACTAAAGAAGAGCAGATAAAAGAAGATATGCAGAAAAGCGCCGAACAACTGCAGAAAAACATGAAAAAACAGGCGTCAAAAAATCAAAAGAAAGCCGCTAATAAAATGGAGGAGATGAGTCAGTCTTTACAAACCGCCCTTCAACAAGCACAAGCCGAAGGTCTAGCTGAAGACATGCAAACATTAAGGCAGATATTAGAAAATTTAATCACCCTTTCCTTAGATCAAGAAAATATCCTTATTTCAATCGGCTCAATAAATCTCAATAGCCCTGTATATTTAGACTACCTGCAACTACAAAACAAACTGCAGTCAGATGCTCAAATTATTGAAGATAGTCTATTTGCTCTTAGCAAGAGACAGCCACAGATACAATCCATAGTTAATAGTGAGATTAATGCTATCAATAATAGTATGCAGAATGCACTGCTAGAAATGGCTGAAAGGCGTTCATCAAAAGCTAGCGAACGTCAGCAATTTGCTATGACAGCAGCCAATAATCTAGCTCTTATCTTATCTGAAGTCTTAGAGCAAATGCAAAAAGATATGGCAAATATGGATTCCAAACCCGGGGATAAAATGTGTAATAAGCCTAATAAATCTGGGGGGCAAGGCATGAAAGAGATGAAAAAAATGCAACAGCAGATCCAAGAACAGATGAAGAGCATGATGAAAGGCAAAAAGGGCAAGAATGGTAAATCAAGCAAGGGTTTGGCTCAGCTTGCCGCTCAGCAAGAAATGATTCGTCAAAGAATGGGAGAAATAAGAGAAGAGTTGAGTGGTGATAAAAACGCCAAAGACAATATTGACCAAATGATGAAAAAAATGGAGGAAAACGAAGTGGACATCATCAACGACCAGATAACAAGAGAAACACTCCTAAGACAGGAAAGCATTATGAGTCGCTTACTAGAAGCCGAAAAAGCACAAAGAGAACGTGACCAAGACAAAAAACGACAATCAACCGAGTGGATGGACAAGCTTTCAAAAAGATTGATTAACCCCTTTGAAGATTATCAAAAAGAAAAGGAAAAACAAGAAGAGCTTTTGCGTACTATTCCACCATCGTTTACCCCTTTTTACAAAAACAAAGTCAAAGACTATTTCAAAGAAAATGGAAACTAACATCTACTATCATAGCGAATGTGATTTTCAGTTGCAAAACGAAGACTCAATATCTGAATGGTTAAAGCACGCTATAAGATTAGAGAAAAAAGCTCTTGGCGAGATAAATTATATTTTCTGTGACGATGAATATCTACTTAAAAAAAACCAAGATTTTTTAAACCACGATACGCTTACAGATATCATTACATTCGATTACTCAGAAGAAAATAAATTATCTGCCGATATTTTTATTAGCATAGAAAGAGTAAAAGAAAATGCCCTTATCTTTGCCGTTCCGTTTGAGAAAGAACTCAAACGCGTTATAATTCACGGAATTCTTCATTTGATCGGTTACAAAGACAAATCAGAAGAAGAGACCAAAACAATGAGAAGTAAAGAGAATTTTTATCTCGCGATAACAATTTAAACCACTGATTAACAGAGTTTTACAATGTTTTTAAACACTTATGACGTCATAGTAGTTGGAGGAGGCCACTCCGGATGTGAGGCAGCAGCAGCAGCAGCAAACCTAGGATCTTCCGTATTGCTCGTTACGATGAATATGCAAACCATTGCTCAAATGTCGTGCAATCCAGCAATGGGAGGTGTTGCAAAAGGACAAATCGTAAGAGAGATTGATGCTTTAGGAGGTTATTCTGGAATAATAACAGACAAAACAATGATTCAGTTTAGAATGCTAAACCGTTCTAAAGGGCCAGCTATGTGGAGTCCAAGAGCTCAAAGCGATAGAATGCGTTTTGCTGAAGAGTGGCGTTTGAAATTAGAATCTATCAACAATGTAGATTTTTGGCAAGATATGGTTACAGACCTTATCGTCGAAAAGGATACAGTGGTTGGCGTAAAAACAAGCATGGGAATAGAAATTAAGGCTCGATCCGTTATTCTAACAAACGGAACATTTCTTAATGGGACAATACACATTGGCGAAAAACAATTTGGAGGAGGTAGGACTGGAGAAAGAGCAGCTACCGGCCTAACGGCTTGTTTGAACGCTTTAGGCTTTGAAAGCGGCCGCATGAAAACAGGAACTCCGCCAAGGGTAGATGGACGATCTTTGGATTATAGTAAAATGGAAGAGCAGGCGGGTGATGAGAACCCTTCAAAATTTTCATTTATGGATACGCCCGCTCTACAAAATCAGAGAAGCTGCCACATTACCTATACCAATGAGAAAGTGCACGACATCTTGCGCACAGGGTTTGAAAAATCGCCCATGTTTAATGGCAGGATTCAAGGATTAGGACCAAGGTATTGCCCATCAATAGAAGACAAAATAGAGCGTTTTTCTGAAAGAAATAGACACCAAATATTTGTTGAGCCCGAAGGGTGGGATACGGTCGAAGTCTATGTCAATGGATTTTCAACCTCGTTACCAGAAAACGTGCAACACCAAGCAATTCGACAAATTGTAGGTTTTGAAAATGCTAAGATATTTAGACCAGGTTACGCTATAGAATACGATTATTTTCCACCAACGCAACTGAAAAGAAGCTTAGAGACTAAGCTCGTAAATGGGCTATACTTTGCGGGGCAAATCAATGGCACAACAGGTTATGAAGAAGCCGCTTGTCAGGGATTAATGGCTGGAATTAATGCTCACAGAAGAGCAAAAGACGAGGAGGCAATTATTCTAAGCCGCTCAGAGGCCTACATAGGGGTTCTTATAGACGATTTAGTGACTAAAGGCACTGATGAACCCTACCGCATGTTTACCTCAAGAGCAGAGTATAGAATCCTCTTAAGACAAGATAACGCTGATATTAGGCTTACTCAAAAAGGCCGAAACATTGGTCTTGTCGATGATGAAAGAATGGTTAAGCTGGACGAGAAATTAAAAAATACACAAAACGCTTTAAATTACTTTGAAAAGGAAAGTATTAGCCCAGAAGAAATAAATCCAATTTTGGAGAACAATAATAGTTCTACTATTAAACAAAAAAATAAGATTGGTAAAATTTTAAGCAGACCTCAAATTAAGTTTGAAGACTTATTAAAAGTTGACACTATTAAAGAAAAGACCAAAAATATTAGTCAAGAAGGGTTAGAGCAAGCCGAGATACAAATAAAATATAATGGCTATATTGAAAGGGAAAAAGAAACGGTCATGAAACTCAACAAGCTGGAGGGAATCCGAATACCCAAGGCTTTTGATTACAGTAAGCTTAATGCTATATCATCAGAATCAAGAGAAAAACTGAATCATATAAAACCAGACACAATAGGTCAAGCATCACGAATAAGTGGCGTTTCACCTTCTGACATAAACATACTTTTAGTATTTATGGGACGATGATTTAAAGCCCATCACCCATACCTTAAAACCAATTGAAACCAGCGTGGAACACATATGTTCCACGTGAAACATTTTATTACAATGAAAAAACTTACAGCCTGTCCTGTCTGTGATAACAGCAGTACAAAACCACACCTAGAATGTATAGACTACATGAAAAGTCGAGAAGTATTTACCCTAGAAAAATGTAATCATTGTCAATTTATATTTACTAACCCTAGACCAGAAGAGAATCGACTAGGAGAGTACTATAAATTTGAAGATTATATATCAAACAGCGATACAAAAGAAGGCCTAATAAGCAAGTGTTATCACATTGTTAGAAGTTGGAACATTAAACAAAAAGTGAAGTTATTAGGAAAAGAAAAAGGAACCGTATTAGAAATAGGTAGTGGCACAGGCAAACCGATAGCCAAGTGCAAAGAAGTGGGTTGGAAAACCATAGGCATTGAGCCTAGTTTAGAGGCTCGAGAAATCGCTAAAGAAACTAACCACATTGAACTGATAGAAAATATAAATACAGTGAAGGAAAAGAAAAACTCGATAGATAGGGTCATGCTTTGGCATGTATTAGAACACATACCAAACATAGAAGAGGTGTTTGTTAAAATAAATCTACTCTTAAAAGATGATGGGAAATTGATAATTGCAGTTCCCAATTCAAAGTCATATGACGCTGAAAAATACCAAGAAAATTTGGCTGGTTACGACGTGCCAAAGCACTTGTCACATTTTCAAAGAACAACATTTAAGCGTATTGCCGACAAACACAGTTTTGAGATTGCAAAAATTAAGCCCATGTGGTTTGACGCATTTTACACCTCTTTGTTGAGCGAAAAAATCATAACCGGAAAATACAATTATATAAAGGGGCTTTCCACAGGGCTAAGGTCAAACATTAAAGCAGTTGTAGGAAAGGGTGAATTTTCAAGCCTCATATTCATATTAGAGAAGAAAAGGGCGAAATAAAGCGATTTGCGGAACTAATGCCGCTCTGTAGGAGAGTATGTATCGTATTTAAAGATGTTTTATTAAAACGAAAAAGAGCGATGTTTTTTAACCTGCTGAAAATCAAGCAATTACACGTATAAGACGTGAAAGTATGATTAAAAAGCTAAAAGTGACTCCGGAGGGATTCGAACCCCCAACCCTCAGAGCCGAAATCTGATATTCTATCCAGTTGAACTACGGAGCCTAAATATTCGCAAATATAAATGAGATTTTTTTCTAACAATATAATAAGTAAACAATAGTTATAAGTTTAGTAATTTGCACTCGTGAAAAGAATAATAACTTGTCTTATATGTTTTGTTGCACTGAATAGTTTTGCTCAAGAAGTACAAATTGGTCAATGGCGTGATTATCTGCCTTACAACAACGCTATTGCCTTAACAAAAGTTAACGATCGCATATATGTAGCAACAGAAAATAATTTGTTTTATCTGGACGCTGAAGACGAACTACTAAACAGACTTAGCACCGTGAATGGGCTGAGCGATGTAGGGGTGTCGGCTATGGCAAAAGATCCTCAAAAAAACACCCTTGTTGTAGCCTACAATAGCACAAAAATTGACATCATTGAAGGCAACAGCATCTATAGTATATTGGATGTAGAAAGAGAAAATGTGGTTGGAGGAAAATCCATCAACAACATAAGTTTTAAAGATGGCACGGCTTATCTAGCTTGTTCGTTTGGGATAATTGAACTGAACACCGAAAAAAAAGAAATTGCCAATACATTTTATCTAAACACAAACAGCAACCTTGGTGTTAACGACCTATCCTTTAGTGGAGATAGTATTTATGCTGCAACAGATCTTGGGCTATTTTCGGCCAATTTAAACGACAACTTATTGGATTATCAATCGTGGCAAATTCAGGTCGAAAACTATGCTATAGAACGAATAGAACAGGCATACAACAACCTTTATTTTATTGCGGATTCTAAGCAAAAAATATACAGCTATTCACCGCAAGGGTTGGATAGTGTCGTCGAAGTCGATAATTTGAAATTCATAAAATCGAATGAAGGAAGGTTATTTGTAGGTGCCCAGAGCAGACTTTTGGAGCTTCAGGAGAATAATACGCTAACAACAATAAAAGAAAGCTCTTATCTGTATAGAATCTCTGACGTAATAAAAGATAATGATGTCTACTGGGCTAGTGATGGTATTAGAAGTTTGGTCAAGATTAGAGATAACTTATCGTTAAAAGATTATCAGCCATCTGGACCACTGACAAATCGGTCTTTTTCAACCGCTATAGGAAACCGTAAAATGTTTTTGTCGCCAGGCGGTGTGTCCGCTCAATGGGACAATAACAACACTTATCAAGGCTTTCACTGGTCAGACGGCTACACATGGCACAATGTCCCTTTTAGAGAATTGGATAACGCTAGAGATATTACCACCATAATAGAAAGCCCTAATAAAAACCTATTCGTAGGAACGTGGAACAATGGAGTTTTGGAGTTAAGTTACAACAATGAAACAGAAAACTATTCTCTACTCAAAGCACATAATTACTTCACCACTAACGGAGCGCTTGATGCTATTTCAAGGGACACAAGTGATGGTAATTATGGTTGGAATAGAATTAAAGGAATGCTGTTTGATGAAAACGGCTTATTATGGGTGACTAACTCCCTAGTAAAAAACGGCTTAGCTTATATGAATACAGATGGAGAATGGTCGTCTATGAAGATAAATAGCTACAATACTGAAAGCGGACATTTGGGCGACTTAGTGATTGACAATCAAGGCAAAAAATGGATTTTTATTGCTAATGGAGGTGGTATTATTGTCTATGACGACAATGGAACTCCAGAAAACACCAGTGATGACAGCGACAGACGCTTAAATACGAGTGCGGGAAGCGGCGGATTACCTTCTAACGCTATCTATTCACTTGCTAAAGATAAAGACGGTGAAGTGTGGGTAGGCACAGACAAAGGAATAGCTGTTTTTTACAATACAGAAGACGCCTTCAGCATAGACGGTGATGCTCAATTAGTGCTTGTAGAAGCCGACGGTTATGTAGAGCCTATTATCTCCAACGAGACTGTTACAACGATAGCTATTGACGGTGCTAACAGAAAGTGGTTTGGGACCAAAAACTCAGGTGTTTTTGTTTATTCGCCTGATGGCAGTATACAGGAGGAACACTTCACACAAGAGAACAGCCCTATACTGTCCAATACCATTAACCATATCTCAATCAATGAAGAGAATGGAGAAGTGTTTATTTCAACAGACAAGGGCCTAATATCATACAAAGGTAAAGCAACAGCAGGACAAAGTACACACGGCAATGTATTGGTCTATCCAAATCCAGTAAAAGAAAATTATGACGGTCCCATTGCCATTAAAAATGTGGTAGAAAACGCCAATGTTAAAATTACTGACATCAGAGGAAATCTTGTTAAAACACTAACAGCCTACGGTGGTCAAGCCGTATGGGATGGTAAAAATAAATTCGGGGAGAGATCAAATACTGGTGTATATCTTGTGTTTAGCACAGACCCTACAGGACTAGAAACAAATGTGGCAAAAATACTCTTCATTAAGTAATGTATTTTCAAACTAAAGGAATTGTATTAAGCAGCGTGAAGTATAGTGAGAGTAGTATCATTTGCAAAATGTATACCGCCAAATTTGGCTTACAATCCTACCTTATTAATGGTGTAAGAAAAAAGAAAGGGGGCAGCGCATATTATCAATCATTGAACATATTAGAACTTACCGTTTACCATAAAAACAACAGTCAGTTGCAACGTGTAAAAGAGGTTAAAGTTCCTAACTCCTACAACAGTATCCCGTTTCATGTGCTTAAAAGTAGTATCGCTATGTTTTTAGCTGAGGTCTTGAGCAAATGTTTAAAAGAAGAAGAAGAGAACACTGAACTATTTAGCTTTATAGAGTCGACACTTTTGGAGTTTGACAAGGCTGATTTCGATAGTCAGTTTCATCTGCGATTTCTAGTCGCATTGAGTGGTTATTTAGGGTTTTATCCTAATTTAGACAATCATCATTTGCCCTATTTTGACTTGATGAATGGTTGTTTTTGCGAAAAACAAGGGGGGCATAAACACTATTTGAAGAATAGCGCCGACTTTATATCCGCTTTAAAATTAGAAAAGACAAACAATAAAAATAAAATACTTGAGTATATATTAGAATATTATAAACTGCACGTAGATGGGTTTAGCCACATTAAATCCAAAGACGTGCTAGAAAGTGTACTAAACGCATGACCAAACATTACTTTAAACTCCTAATTCTGCTCTTGCCTATAGGGCTATTAGCACAAGACAATAGTCAAGACACTATCATGATAGGTCTAAGCATCCCAGAAATTGTTTTTGCGGAAGATAAGGACGAAACAGAGCGTCTTTTAAGCCCTAGTAAAATTGAAAAGATTGATGCTGTAAAGATTTTCGAAACCGCTCCCTCAACTAGTGCCGATGCACTGCAAAAAACAGGAGCAGTAATGATACAAATGAGTCAGTCTGGTGGCGGTAGCCCTATCATTAGGGGTTTCGAAGCCAACAGAGTTTTGCTAGTCGTTGACGGTGTGCGTTTGAACAACGCTATTTACCGCTCTGGTCACCTACAAAACAGTATTAGTGTAAGCCCTTTAATGTTGGATAATATTGATATCATTTTTGGTCCTTCCTCTGTAAAATATGGCAGTGACGCCTTAGGAGGGGTGGTTCATTATCACACCAAATCGCCTAAAAAAGGGCAGCTCTGGAAAGCTAATCTATTACAACGATATACCAGTGCCAACAATGGGGTAAATCTCTACTTTGATCAAAGTTGGAGCAAAGGAAAATGGGGCTTTTTACAAGCTATTAACCTCAACCGCTTTGGTAATTTAAAAATGGGCGCTCAACGCAATCACGGCTATGAGAATTGGGGAAATGAAGAACATATTACTAATGGTAAAGAACAGTTAAGAACGGCTTACGACCAAGTAGATTTTATACAAAGAATAAGGTTTGATGCTAGCCAACACCTCAGTTATAAGTTAAATCTACAGCTGTCAAGTACTACAAATTTAAATCGTTTTGACCAGCTCAATGATTTGTCGGGTGGAACGCCCAAATACACAGAATGGTATTATGGACCACAAAAAAGGCTATTACTTTCACTAGGCACAGAACATCAAAAAAAGACTGTTTTTTACGATAGTTTTAATAATACCTTATCCTATCAACAATTGGAAGAAAGTAGAAATAGCCAAAAGTTAAATGCCGATTTAATAGAGCGTATTGAAAATGTTTCGGTCTTTGCTAACACTGCTGACTTTATTAAAAAATGGGATTATAACACCCTAAATTATGGAATAGACTTACAGCATAATATTGTTCGTTCAAGTGCAACAGAGAATTACAACACACGCTATGCTGACGGTGGTAGTGACATGACTAGCCTATCGGTTTATAGTCAATACAAATACCCCTTTTCTAAAAGTTCCTATTTCAGTGTAGGGGCAAGGTATTCTAAAGTACAGCTTAACGGAAAGTTTAATGAAACCCAAAGCTTAGGATTGCCTTTTAATGCTGTACAACTCGATAACGATGCTATAACCGCAAGTGCAGGATTAAAGTGGGATATGGGCAAGGGCTGGGAAAGTACTATTGCAGCATCGACAGGGTTTAGGAGCCCTAATGTTGACGATGTGACAAAGGTGTTTGAAAAATCAGGCAAACTTACCGTTCCAAATGAAGATTTGAGCCCTGAATTTTCTAAAAATATAGAGCTAACTATTAATAAAAGTTTAGGTAAAAGCTATCTGTCGGCAACCTATTATTATACCCTGTTAGAAGATGCTATTGTAAAACAAGCGTTTTCCTTAAACGGTCAAGATAGTCTGTGGTATGATGGCGAATATCTACCTGTATATGCCAACACAAATTCACAAGATGCATTTTTGTTTGGTTACAATGCCAAGGCCTACATACACCTCAATAAGCACTGGTCGAGCACACACACCATTTCATACACTTATGGTAAAGATGAAGGTGCAGATGCGCTACTAGATCACATCCCCCCGCTATATGGAAAGAGTCAAATAGATTGGGTAAAAAACAATTATAGGTTAGGGTTATTTGCCTTTTATAACGCTTGGAAAAAGGCTGAAGACTACAGCCCTAACGGTAGTGATAATTTAGATGAAGCTACTGCCGATGGAACACCAGCCTGGTGGACCTTGAACCTCAGTTGTTCCATAAATTTAAGCGACAAATTAGTGGCACAGCTTAATGTGGAAAACATCTTGGATGTACATTACAAAACCTTTTCAAGTGGTATCAGCGCACCGGGAAGAAATGTTATTCTTAGTATAAAGACTGAATTTTAAAGTCTGATATAAGCCACTCTAACTCTTGTAAGCTATTGCGCTTATCCTCTCCAGGATTGAACAGAAACCCTTCAACGGCAAGACCTCTATCGTTGAGGGTATCTTGAAGGTAGTGAGCCACAAAAGCACCTCCCATAAATGCATTTTGCATTTTCCAAAGACCTTTAACGCTTAAGCCCTTGAGGCTGTCTTGTGAGTAGGTGCTGATATAGGGCGGATAAAGGCGTTCGGTTGTCATATAGCTACCCTCAACAGAACCCACAACAAACTGTTTAAGGACGCTATCACGAGCTGCTAAAACAGTTGTTGAGTTAAACGATGATGAAAGTGGAAATTCATAGATAAAAACACCCTTGATAATTTCTTTGTCTTTAGGATTGTATTCAAACCAATTGAAACGATTGGTATCTAAAACCAACTCATATTCACTTGGTAAACTAAAACTTAGGTTAAACCGTTCGCTCGGTGTCTTTCTAAGTCGTTTATTCACTTGCTTAGAAGTGTAGCGTAGGCGCTCTTTTTCATCTATACTGTACGCCATTATAGGAGCATACTGACCTAAAAGCTTGGGCAAGTCGTCAAGGGAGTTATACTCTACAACGCAAAGCCATTGATTTTGAGCGTAAGGCTTGGCATTAAAATAAACTTTGGAGGTGTTACCCTTTTGAATAATAATAAGATTGCGGTGAGTCCTGAAAATACGGCTAAAAGCAGCGGGGCGTATGTGTACGACATCGAATAAAGGTTCTGCCCATGAAATTCCAGGAACTTCTGTTATTAGCGATGCCCTTAAGCTATCGCCAGAAGCCCCTTCCCACAAATGATCATCAATAACAATTACAACCTCATTGATAGCTCCTGTATATGACGGTAACACTGACGACTCATCACCTATACATGCTGTAAAAAGGATAATAATGCTATAAAGAAGGTAACGCATCTATCCGGTTTTGGGGATTTTTAAAGTCAGTCCGGGTTTTAAATCCCGATAGGTAATATTGTTAAGGCGTTCTAATTGTGAAACAGAAACGCCTGTATATTTACGAGCTATATCCCACAAAGTATCACCAGACTGTACGGTATAAATAGTCTGACCATTAGAATTGACTACGGGCTTTGTTTGACTCGTCTTTGGTGCAGAATCAGGGTTGACATAAATAACTAGCTTTTGTCCGATTTTAAGGCTTGAAGAGGAGAGGTTGTTCCAATTTTTAATCCGACCTACTGTTGTGTGGTATTGATTGGCAATTTTACCAAGATATTCGCCTTTTCTAACACGGTGCACAATAGGCGCATCCATAGCGACATATTTCTCTTGTAAAGATTCGCTGTATGCATAAATACTATCCGAGTTATTGATAAAGGTAGATACCGCTTTATGAGGCAATCGTATAGAGGCTGTCGTGTTTGTACTTACGGGTACAACATTGCGTTTATAAATAGGGTTTAGCTCCTTTAAAACATCAATATCAACACCTAACGTTTTCGATAAAACCTCAAAAGTCATGGACTGAGTTAGGCTAACAGTGTCTGTTTCAGCCATAGTATACTGGTATGGCGTAGGGTAAATGTTGTGTTCCGAAGCGTAGTTCATAATGTAATTTACCGCAATGAATTTAGGCACATAATTTTGAGTTTCTCTTCTAAGATAAGGACGCACAGACCAATAGTCTTTTGCTCCTGATTTACGCATAGCACGAGAGACATATCCTGGCCCACCATTATAAGCAGCTAATACGAGTTCCCAGTCGTTAAACATCTTATACAAAAAGGTAAAATATTCACAAGCAGCGATAGTGGACTGTAAAGGGTCGCTACGCTCGTCGATGTAAGAGGTCACTTTCAAATCATAAATTTTGCCTGTGGTATACATAAATTGCCACAGCCCCGTAGCTGCTGAACGTGAGCGAGCATGTGGTTTTAAAGCAGACTCCACAATAGCAAGGTATTTAAATTCTAATGGCAAATCGTATTCATCAAGCTTGGATTCAAAAAGAGGGAAATAATAGTTTGCTTTGCCCAACATTCTTGAAACATGATTTCGGTAGGTGTTGGCATAGATTTTTATTTGCGTTTCAACCGCTCGATTGTACACCAAATTAAATGGTGTTTGCTCGTCAAGTTTAGATAGGCGGTACTGAATGAGTGTGTCGGTAAAGGCTGGTATGCTATCCGCAGCATAGGCCCAATTATTTAACTTGGCTGTATCCGCTTCTATTTGTTGGGAAGCTAGTTGCTCAAGCATCCATAATGAATCCATTTTAGCTAATCTTGGATCATCTTCTTGGACAACAAACCCTAGAGTATCTGTTGAAAAGGGGGCTGAAAATCCCACATTATTAGCAAATGAGAAGATGGTGATGCATAAGATAAATAAGGTAGAGAGTGTTTTATTCATGAGTACAAAAATGAGGCATTTGGTGGTAGCAAATTAGAATTTGCCCTTAAATTATTAACTATTGCATGTTCATTATCTGATTAGAGATAGCAAGTAACTCATCGTCTTTAAATGCAGGTGCCATAAGCTGAATACCAAAAGGCAATCCATTGCTATGAGTACCGGTAGGCAATGAAACAGCTGGTATGCCCACAATATTAGCGTGAACAGTAAAAATATCTTCTAGATATAATTGTGTGGGGTCGTCATATGTTTTTCCAATCTCGAGTGCGGTATGCGGTGATGTTGGCGAAAGAATAAAGTCACAACTTTCAAAAATAGCTAATGTTTTATCCAGTAATAGGCGGCGTACTTTTTGAGCTTTAGTGTAATAGGCATCGTAATAACCAGCACTCAATACAAAAGTACCTAACATAATACGGCGTTGTACCTCTTCACCAAAACCCTCTGTTCTGGAGTTAGCATAGGTGCTAGGAATGTCCTCTGCGTCGCTGCTTCTGTGACCAAAGTGCACCCCATCAAAACGAGCTAAATTGGATGACGCTTCTGCTGTTGTCAAAACATAATACGTCGGTACTACATAGTTGAGGTATGGAAAACTTAATTCCACAACTTTATGCCCCGAGTCTTTCAGTTGTTCTATTTGTTCAAGTAGGTGTGCTTTTACCTCAGGGTCTAAAGATGGACTTTCTAGGGTATCCTTTATAAATCCAATAGTGTGTGAGGTGTTGCTGTCAATTAGTTGGCTATAATGGGGAACAGGCTTTTCTGAACAGGTACTGTCGTGTTCATCACTACCAGAAATGACCTCCATAATTAAAGCGGCATCGGAAGCATTATGAGTAAAGGGTCCGATTTGATCGAATGAAGAAGCGTAAGCAATGAGCCCCCATCTCGATACCCGTCCGTAAGTAGGCTTGTAGCCCATAACTCCACAAAAGGAAGCTGGTTGGCGTATAGAACCCCCCGTATCACTTCCAAGAGAGGCCAAACAAAGGTCTGCCGCTACTGCTGCTGCTGAACCGCCTGAAGAACCCCCAGGAACATGATTCGTATTGATAGGGTTTAAGACAGGCTCAAAGGCTGAGTTTTCGTTGGTACTACCCATCGCAAACTCATCACAATTTAAGCGCCCAATGATAATAGCATCTTCAGCAAGTAGGCGCTCAACTACCGTTGCGCTAAACATACTTTCAAAATTGTTCAGTATTTTAGAGGCGGCAGACACCTGGTGACCTTGGTAGCAGATGTTATCTTTTATACCTATTACCATACCTGCCAAACGACCTGCAGTCCCCACTTTGAGTTTATCGTCAATGCTTTGAGCCGAAGATAAAGCTTCATCTTCAAACACTTCTAAAAAAGCGTTGAGCTTGTGCTGTTCTTGAATACGTGTAAGATAGGATTGTGTCAGTGAAAGACAACTAATTTCGCCAGCTTGTAAAGCCTGCTGAATTGCCTTGAGAGAGCGGTAGGTATTCATAAGGAGTAAGGATTATTTATCCTCTTTGTTGTCTTTATTGTCGTCGTTTAATTCCTTGGTAGCGTCTTTAAATTCCTTCATGCCTTTACCTAATCCTTTCATCAGTTCAGGTAATTTTTTACCACCAAAAAGGATAAGTACAATAACGACAATCAGTACGATTTGAGGCCAACCAATTACTAAAAGAATAGAATTCATAATCAATCTTATTTTAGAGTAGCAACAAAAGTACAGATTTTTTTACTAGTAGGCTTGAAAAAGCCAAGATGATGGGTCCATTTTTTCGCTACCCTTCCATATCTGCAGTTCTGTAATACTTTCTTTGGAGGCTGTTTTAGTAAGTACCGTACCTATCTTTTCCTTTAGAAAAACCTCTTGCCCACGCTTAACAGATACTTCTAAGAGATTAGAATAAACACTAAAATAATCCCCATGACTAACGATTACAGCTTTTCCAGCACCGGGAATATCAATAATACGAGAAACCGTACCGTCAAAAACAGCACGTACCAAAGCCCCTTCTTCGGTAGTTATTTTAACCCCGTTGTTAAACGTTTCAATACCTTTCAAAACAGGGTGGGCTTGTACACCAAAGCGCTCTATAATAACGCCACGTTCTACTGGCCAAGGCAGTTTACCCTTGTTGGAAGTGAAATTATCAGCCAACTGTTGTTCTTCTGGAGTCATCGCCAACACATCACTTTCTTTACTCGCTTTAGCTTTCGCCAAACGTATTTCTTCTTCTATGATTTTACGTATCTGTTTATCCAGAGATTTCGCTAGTTGTTGTTTAGATTGTAAATCCTTTATGAGCTGTTTTTCTTTCTTTCTTAATTGAGACAACAGACTCTTTTGGGTAGATTGTTCGCCATCTAAAATACTCACCTCTATTTGTGAAGACTCTAACGATTGGCTTTTTTCATTTTTGGCAACCGTTAGCAGTACTTTTTGACGTTTAAGAGCCAATAAGTCGTCTTCGAGTTTTTGCTCCACAGCTTTTATTTCCTTGACTTGTTTTTGTCTGAACTGACTGTATTCTTGCAAATACCTCAGTCGTTTAAAGGCCTGATTATAACTTTGGGAAGAGAACACAAAGGCTAATCGGTCGTAGGCATTCCGATTGAAATAAGCGTGACGTATCATTAGAGCATATTCTTTCTTGAGGGTATCTAACAATTCTTGCTGAACAACGATGGACAGTTCGGTACCCTTAATTTGTTGCTTTAAATGGTCGATTTGAATAACCGCCATCTTGACCTCTAAGTTAAGTGTCTGAATAATCTCTTGTCGTGATTGTATTTGTTTATTGAGGGTGTTTAGCGTGTTTACCGATTGGCTTTTTTCTTTCTTGGCTTTTTGCAATAGAGAGTTTGTCAGCTTAATTTCTTTTTGAATTTTAGCTTTTTTATTTTGCAAAACCTCTTTCTCTTTACTTTGTGAAAAAGAAGAGAAGGATAAAAGGACACATAAAAAGAAAAAACTACATCGGCGCATAAGACGAAGGTATGGAGAATTTTATTTTTTTTGGCCTATTGACAAGCATTTTAGAATACGAAAAATTGGTGTTGAGATTCTTATTGTTTGTAATAGCTTCTAATTCAATGTTTTGCGGTAACCACTGGCTATCTACCTCTACAAAATTGGGGTAGGCTAAGCGTACGTAAGCACTATCAGACTGTCTGCTTATAATTTCTTGAGGCAAATAATTTTCTGAGAGTTGAAAGACATAGCTATGGTTATCTTTTTCTGCAAGTAAGACGTAATTTCCTTCCGAAGAGTTAAGTTTAAATTGATGTTCTATGGTGAAGGAGTGGCCGCCTAATAGAGCGTTTTGTATCTCTTCGAAAGTCAAAGGGATATTGTACTGGCTACTGAGTGCCGATACTTGACCAAGGAAGTAGGAAGAGTTCAGTCGGTTTATGAGTTTCAAGCTGTCGGGGGTTAGCTGCACACGTAAGGCTTCTAGGCCTAAAATTGCGGACACAGAAATCCAAATAACGCTATCCTTACGCATGCGTAATTGGGCATTAATAGGGTATTCATTATCGTTGAATTGGGCCTTGCCTTTAAGCTGTGCCGTAAACCAATCGAGCTGAACCGCTTTTTCTTGCGATTTCTTCAACACCTCGTTAGCAGAATTGGAGCTGGTGTTAAGCAACGACTTGTTGCTCATACAAGCCGAAAGGCTAAAGAGTAAAAGTAAGCCTAATGCTGTTTTATTCATAGAGTTTCTTGTCTGCTATTTTTTGATCTATCCATTCGGAATCGGAGCCCAATTCTTGGGCTTTTTTCCACTGCTCTAAAGCCTCGTCTGTTCGGCTAAGCTGATACAGTATATCGCCATAATGCTCAACGATAGTGGCGCTTGACGAACCTCCGCTAGCAAGGGCTTTTTTTATCCATATCAAAGCCTCATTATAGTCTTTCAATTGATAAAACACCCAAGCGTAGGTGTCTTCGTAAGACGCTTGACCTGGTGATAATGCTACACAGCGCTTCATCATCTCTGAAGCTTTTTGGAGCTTCTTTTTTCTAAGTGATAAGTAGTAGCTGTAATTGTTCAGCACATAAACGTTATCGGGCATGATGTCTAAAGACTTGTCATAAGCGTCGTCAGACTCTTGTATTTCTTCTTGAGCGTGGTAAGCATCGCCAAGAGAGGCGTAAAATTGTGCCAATAAATTGGGGTTGTCAATAACCATTAATTTACCGGTGTTGAGTTGGTCGATAGCAGAACTATATTTTTTGTCTTGCATATAGGCTAAACCCGCAAAAAAGTAGCTAGTCGGTTGGCTAGGGAATAACTCTTGCATACTTTCGCTCAAGTTAATCACCTCGTCATATTCCTTAAGGTCGAATGATATAATCATCAGTTGCTGCCAGATAGGAAAGCGGCTAGGGTCAAGTTCTGCAGCACGTAAAAAGTTACTCTTAGCTAAGGTTAAGTTATCGTCCCTGTAATAGTAGTCACCAGCAATAGTAAAAGGCTTAGGGTTGTTGGGGTGTGTTTCTAATAGTATATCAATCAGGGTGTATGCCTTAGATAAAAGCACAGTGTCAGAATCTGTCCAGTCGTAATAGGTTAACAAAAGGCGCATCTTAGCATCGACCCCTAAGTCTAGAGAGCCGAAGGCCTTTTTAGTGTAGTCAAAGGATTTATCTAATTCCTTATTATTGCGGTACAAGTCGGAAAGCATAATAAAGGCACTAGCGTTGTCGGCTTTTAATTGGAGTGACTTTTCTAGGGTTTGAATGGCTTTGGTTTGTTTGCCTGAAAGTAAGTACAATTCGGAAAGTTCGTTCAGAGCGTCTAAGTTTTGTGGTTCTGCCTCTACCCATTTTTCTACTTCTCTGATTGCCCCTGCTTTATCGCCCATTTCGTTATATATCCGTTTTTTTTGCTGAAAGAGCATGTCGTATGGGCCGATGTATTTTTCGAGGTCGTCATATACTTTAATGGCGTTTCTCGGTTGGTTGTTTAACAGATATGCTGAGGCCAATTCAAAGTGCCAGTCTTCGTTTTTAGGTTCTATTTCTAGTAGCTTTTTAAAGCTAGAAATGGCTTTGGTATATTGTCTATTTTCTAAAAAGGTGGTGGCTAACAATTGCTGATACCATTTGTTGTCAGGCTCTATCTGACAGGCACTTTCTATAAAAAACTGTGCTTGATCGAGGTCGCCTGTGTTGAAATATATCATGGCAGACTCATACATGGGGGCAGCTTCTTTGCCGTTCATACGAATGCAATCGCTAAAGGCTTGTAAGGCTTTATCAGGGTCGCCTAAAATTTTATACCTCAAGCCCTGAAAAAAAGCGTTTTGATACTCTTTAGGATCAACCTTATTGAGGGCTTCTTTAATTTTAGGGTCTTTAATAGAATAAAAAGGGTGGTCTTGAGCTTGTGCTCCTAAACCCAAAAGTACTAGCGAGATAATAAGATATGCTCTCATAAAAATTAGTTTGTTCCAGTGCTGCCAAAGCCTCCTTGACCTCGGTTTGATTCTTCCAAAATATCGACCTCCTGCCATTGTGCCTGTTCGTGCGATGCCAATACCAATTGGGCAATGCGTTCTCCGTCTTCAATAACAAAAGGTTCGGAAGATAAGTTTACTAAAAGAACGCCAATTTCTCCTCTATAGTCTGCGTCTATTGTACCGGGGCTATTTAAAACCGTTATTCCTTTTTTGAAGGCCAGTCCACTTCTAGGGCGAACCTGCATTTCATAGCCGAGGGGTATTTCTACAAACAAGCCTGTTTTGACCAAAACACGCTCCAAAGGGGCAAGGGTGATAGCCTCCTCAATATGGGCTCTGATATCCATACCTGCTGAACCGATGGTTTCGTATTGGGGTAAAGGGTGTTTAGATTTATTGATGACTTTTACCTGCATAATTTAATCAAAAAGTTGTGGGTTTGAAATTACTCTTTTTTTAGGTTTTTCTAGCATATATGCAACGGCAATATATAGGATAAGATAAATGCTATTGATGGCCATGCCGAAAGAATAGTTAAGGCTTAAAAAATAAAAGCCGAGCATGAGACCAAAATACAGAGCTATACGGCTTAGCGGATAAGGTATGGGATAATATTTTTTTCCTAAAAAGTACGAACAAACAGCCATAAGGAAATAACAACATAGGGTTGCCCAAGCAGAACCCACAAAGCCGAAGTGGGGGATTAGGGCTAGGTTGAGAGCAATAGTTATGGTTGCCCCAAAGAGCGACATATAGGCGCCGTATTTGGTCTTTTCGGTCAACTTATACCATACCGACAGGTTATAATATAAGCCTAAAAACAGATTGGCCAATAACAAGATGGGTACTATAGTAGCCCCTCTTTCGTCGTGAAAGGAATCGCCGATAAACTGTTTAACCAAATCGTAATAAATCATTACCGATAAGAAGATAAAGGCGGTTACGATGCTAAAGTACTTCATCACTTGAGCGTACACCTGTTTAGCGTTGCGTTCTCTTTCTTGAGAAAAGAAAAAGGGCTCGGCAGCAAAGCGGAAAGTCTGTACAAACAAAGTCATGATGATAGACAGCTTATAGAAAGCTGAGTACAAGCCTATTTCTGACGCAGATATATCGGCAGGTAATAGGTATTGCAATAGGATACGGTCAATCGTTTCGTTGGTGATACCCGCTAAACCCGCTACCATTAGGGGTAGGGCATAAATCATCATTTTACGCCACAAGGCCCTATCAAAACACCATATAGATTTGTTCATTTCAGGGATGAGCATGAGTAGGGTGATGACACTAGCGACTAGGTTGGCTATAAAAATATACCCTATACCTATATCGAGCGAATAAATGCTGTCTATAAAATCGGCGGTTGGCAGATTGTTGGCAAGAGCAAAAGGGCAATAAATGATAAAAAATAGATTGAGGCCTATATTGATAAAGATGTTCAGTAAGCGAACAAGTGCAAATCGAGTGGCTTGGTTTTGTTCTCTTAGCTTAGCAAAGGATATGGACGACAAGGTGTCCAAACCAATAATGAAGGCAAAGTACTGAATGTATTCAGGATGATTCTCAAAAGACAAAGCGGTAGCTATACTTTGGGCATTGAAATAGATGAAGAAAACAAATAAAGAGGAACTTATCAAGAGTGAAATAAGGGCGGTGCTGTAAACCGCTCTTTTATTTGGTTCTCTTTGTGAAAAACGGAAAAAAGCCGTTTCCATACCATAGCTAAGAATGATGAGTAAAAAAGCGGCATAGGCATACAATAAGGTAACATCACCATATTCGGAGGTGGTAAAATAACGAGTATAAAGAGGCACCAACAGGTAGTTTAGCAATCGTCCGACGATACTGCTAAGTCCATAAATGGCGGTTTGTCCTAATAGTTTTTTAAGTGGGTTCACTCTTTATTTACCTGTAAATTGGGGTTTTCTCTTTTCCATAAAAGCCTGTGTTCCTTCCTTAAAGTCGTTTGTAGCGAAACATTCTCCAAAGGCTTCAATTTCTAGAGAATAACCCTAGTCATTACAACCGGCATTGACCGATTTTATTGCTTGAGCTATTGCCAAAGGTGAATTTTTACAGATGCGTGAGGCTATTTTTTCACAAAAAGCGAGGAGTTCTTCTTGCTCACACACATGATTGACCAAGCCACAAGACAGAGCCTCTTCGGCGGTTAGCATACCTGCGGTGGTTATCAATTCTAAAGCCTTTCCTTTGCCTACCAATTGGCGTAAACGCTGTGTGCCGCCATAGCCCGGTATAACGCCCAAAGAGACTTCAGGTAAGCCCATTTTAGCGTTGGTAGATGCTACACGCATATGACAAGCCATAGCCAATTCTAGACCACCGCCCAAGGCAAAACCATTAATCGCGGCTATGCTAGGGGTGGATAAGTGATCCAATAAGTCGAATAAGAGGTACTGACCATCACGAGCTAGGTTAGCTCCTTCTTGAGCATTGAAATCAGCAAACTCTTTGATGTCCGCACCCGCCACAAATGCTTTGGTGCCAGAGCCTGTTAAAAGGATACACCGAACCTCTGTATCTCTATCTGCTTTTAAGATAGCGTCATTGAGTTCTTCTATGGTAATTTTGTTTAGTGCGTTGAGTTGATTGGGGCGGTTAATAGTGATATATGCTACACCCGCTTTGTGTTCGGATAAAATATATTGATAGGCCATTTTTTATACTTTGTTTGCACAAAGATAGTTTTTTCTAATACAGATAAGAACCATAAAATTCTAGTGTTTG
>JAQWJZ010000014.1 GCA_029248105.1 Flavobacteriales bacterium | reverse complement strand
CATACGATTACAGTAAGCCGGGTGCTGATGAAGATTTTGTATCTCAGATTACACCACTCAAAGAAGGCGAAGAAGAACATTAACGTTTTCTTATCAAAGAATTAATAAAAAGCCTCATCGAAAGATGGGGCTTTTTTATTAACTTTTGAATACTTACAGACTTCTATCATGAAAACACTCATTCTCTTAATTCTTATAGTAGCGACAAGCTTCAGTTTGATTTCAAGTTTTAGAATTTTTAAATCTATAAACACTTTAACCTAATCCCTTCATGCATCGTATAAATGTGTAGTTTATTTAACGGCTGCACTTATGAAAAACTCTAACATTTTCATTATAATACTTGTTTTTAGCATTTTTAGCATCTCAGCCGATGCTTTAAATGCTTTCAGTCACAGTATTTTTTTCGATGAAAATAAAAGCACCTTAAATACACATGACCGTTTAACCTTTCGAAAATATTTGGATAGCGTATGCCAAACCAACGAGGTGGTTCGCATAGAAGTTTTAGGCTATTGTGATGATGGCGAATACAAAAGCTTCCTTTTGGATTTAACCCAAAAGCGCTCAAGATTTATCACCAAAGAATTGAAGTCGGTATTCAAAAACCAACAATTGAAGTCTGTCAATTGGTGTATTCAAACAGATGCCAAAGCCCTAACGGATGAAGAAATTACTACTCTAATAGAAAAAAGCAGACGAGTAGATATCATTTTTAACATCAATACAGAACCTAAGCGAAATATTAAAAGTGGCGATAAATTTATTTTGAATGGTATATTGTTTCAAGGAGGAGAAGATATCTTATTAGAAGAATCTATGCCCACGCTCAAAACCTTATTCCAAGAATTAGTCAAACACCCTAATTTAGTGATTCAAATACAAGGTCATATATTCGATGCGGATTTCACCTTCGCTGAAGATCAGCAAGAAACTCTTTCTGCACGTCGAGCCAAGCGCATCTATGATTATCTTATTTTTAAAGGGATTAACCCTGAGCGATTATCTTATGTTGGTTTGGAAGACAAATTCCCATTACATAAAGGCCCTAAGTATGATAGGCGAGTCGAGATAGAGATTATAAATATCTAATCCTACATTACTATTTCGTTTACTTCTATTTTAGTTTATCTTTGTTTGAGATGAATGAGAATTTGAACCCAGAACGAGATTCACTATCCAAGGTAGATTTAGAACTAGACAAGGCTTTACGGCCCAAGCAGTTTGAAGATTTTAGTGGACAACCTAAAGTGGTTGAGAACCTCAAAGTTTTTGTTAGTGCTGCCAAGATGAGAGGCGAAGCCCTAGACCATGTTCTTTTACATGGTCCTCCAGGTTTAGGAAAAACAACACTATCTAATATCATAGCTAATGAAATGGGGGTGGGTATAAAAATAAGTTCTGGCCCTGTTCTTGACAAACCGGGTGATTTAGCTGGATTATTAACCAACCTTGAAGATGGTGACATCTTATTTATCGATGAGATACATCGCTTAAGCCCCATTGTTGAAGAGTATTTGTACTCAGCAATGGAAGATTTCAAAATCGATATTATGATTGAGTCTGGGCCTAACGCCCGTGCTGTTCAGATTGAGCTAAACCCCTTTACATTAATTGGAGCTACTACTCGTTCAGGATTGCTAACAGCACCTCTAAGAGCACGTTTTGGTATCAACTCACGTTTGGAGTATTACAATGTTCAAACGCTTTCCGATATTGTCAATCGTTCGTCAAGTATTTTGGATATTTCTATCTCGAAAACAGCAGCTAATGAAATAGCAGGAAGAAGTCGAGGAACACCTCGTATTGCTAACGCCTTATTGCGTAGAGTTAGAGATTTTGCACAAGTCAAAGGTGACGGCACCATTACTTTAGAAATTACACATATTGCTTTAGATGCTCTCAATGTTGATGCTCATGGTCTCGATGATATGGACAACCGTATTTTATCAGCTATAATCGATAAATTCAAAGGGGGTCCTGTGGGACTGACTACCATTGCTACGGCAGTAGGTGAACAAAGTGGCACTATTGAAGAAGTGTATGAGCCTTTTCTCATTCAAGAAGGTTACCTTATGCGTACACCAAGAGGAAGACAAGCAACAGAAAAAGCCTATAAGCATTTAGGTATAAACCCATCTTCACAAATCGGTGGACTCTTCGAATAAATCTTATAAATCACTCATTAAAAATGAAGCTCTACGCTTGGGGTTTTCCCATTGCGGTTTTTCTAAAGCCGACTTTTTAGAAGATGAAGCACCTCGATTAGAAAAGTGGCTTAATGAAAAGAAACATGGTGAAATGGGCTATATGGCCAATCACTTCGACAAGCGTTTAGATCCTCGTTTGTTGGTAGATGATGCTAAAACGGTTGTCTCACTTTTATTGAATTATTATACCGAAGAAGCTCAAAATTCGGATGCTCCTAAGCTATCAAAGTACGCCTATGGAGAAGACTATCATTTTGTGATAAAAGATAAGCTGAAGGATTTGTTACGTTTCATTCAAGAAGAAATTGGAGAAGTCAACGGAAGAGTATTTGTAGATAGTGCTCCTGTAATGGATAAGGCATGGGCTAAGCGTAGTGGGTTAGGGTGGATAGGTAAAAACACCAATTTGATTAATAAGCAGCAGGGTTCGTTTTTCTTCATTGCCGAGTTGATTATCGATTTAGAAGTAGAGCCAGACTTAGCAGTTCTCGATCATTGTGGTACATGTACGGCATGTATTGATGCCTGTCCTACTCAAGCCATTATTGCGCCCTATCAAGTCGATGGGAGCAAATGCATATCTTACTTTACTATAGAGTTAAAAGAGTCTATTCCGGGCGAGATGAAAGGAAAAATGGACGATTGGATGTTTGGCTGTGATGTTTGTCAAGATGTTTGTCCTTGGAATCGTTTTTCCACACCACATAACGAGCAACGCTTTGAACCACATAGCGATTTATTAGAGATGAATAAACGAGATTGGCAAGAGCTTACTGAAGATACGTTCAGAAAAGTATTTAAGAATTCAGCAGTTAAGCGGACTAAGTTTACAGGCTTACAACGAAATATAGATTTTCTTAAATAGTATTTTCAAATACGTCAAGAATAACGTCTTTATAATTAGCAAAAGTTGTTAAGCACCATATTTTCAGTACCATTTGTTCATTTTTGCTTAATAGCCGTGTAGATTTTTTAAGTTCCTTTTTGAATAAATTTTTATCGAAAGACACCTTACTTAAAATAGTTTTGCAAAATCGTAACATAGAAATTTGGTTTTGATAATATGATAACTGAAGGTTCAGTTATTTTATTGCCCCCATTGGTAAGAATTTTGCTCTAATCCTGCTAGGGCAATAACTCTATCGACCACTGTAGCGGCAAGTTCCTCAAAAGTAGATGGATTACTATAGAAAGATGGTGTAGCTGGACAAATGATACCACCTGCTTCAGTAATGGTTTTCATATTGTTAATATGAATCAGATTAAACGGTGTGTCTCTTGCTACTAGAATAAGCTTTCTTCTTTCTTTAAGGATTACATCGGCAGCCCGAGTGGTTAAGTCGTTGGATATTCCTTGAGCGATACGCCCTAATGTACCCATTGAACAAGGACAAATAATCATTGTTTCGTAACGTGCCGATCCAGAGGCAAAGGGTGCCGTGAAGTCTTGAGGTTTGTAGAACGTAAATGGTAAATCTTTGTAATCGGTATTACCTAATTCTGTTTTCCAAACGTATTTTGCATTGTCAGACATCAAAATACCTACGTCTTCAACTTGATTATGTAGCTGTTGTAGTTTATCAAACAACACTTTGGCATAGATAGCACCACTAGCACCACTTACCGAAACGACTATTTTTTGTTTCTTACTCATTCAGAGAACAAATATCGGAAAGAAAAACTAAATATGGAATTATATTTGCCTTTGTTTAGTCCGTAGGTTGCTCTGCCAGGATGGTCTTGAACGGGAAAAAAGGGAATGCTATTACTCAATTCCCAGAACATAGAAAGCTGTGGCTTGAGTTTTATTCCAGCAGCTAATTTTGCGCCTATATCGAATTTATGAAAATCACTTTTTTGAATGTCTTCGTAACCATAAATGTCATAAGTCTTGCCATCTACCAAAACGCCGAATAATAACCCGCCTTCATAGATAAAGCCTTTAGAAGTCTTTTGTACGCACCAAGACGTTTCAATGTACGATAAGTCTATTTTGAAATCACTATTTAGGTCGTTACTTCCTTTGTCTATGTAATAAATGGCTAATTGCCCACGACTAGCTGGATTGATAATATGGTTGACCGATGCGCCTAGTTTAAGCCCTATTTTATTGAAACCTCCTAATTGGTCGCCAGATACTTGAGATGTGCTGATGCCGGCAACAAGTCCTGCCTTGAAGTTTTGTGCTATTGAATAACTACTGACTCCAAGGAAAATAAAACATATGAATATTAGTCGTATCATCTAAAGCTTAGACCAATTCCTGCTGATGTAACGGGATAGCTAGAAAAGGTTTGATTGGCATAAAGTGTAAAGATAGCAAATTGAAATCGAACACCTGCAGAAGCTTGCATTTCTGATGACTTTGGCAATTCTATATTTAGGGGTAAGTCAAAGTCTAAAGTGCTTGAGCTACCCAATTTAAAATTGGTATTGCCCGTGAAAGTTGAATTCACAGTGTTTTGTCCAACACTTGCATAAGCTGATACGACCGAAAACTTTTTAGAAAGAATGAGATTAAAAGTAGTCGCTCTGATGTCTAAACTTACATCTTGCCTAATACTTTGACTTTCCACCTCAAAAGAGGTGTTGAATTGACTAAAAGCACCTTGAAATGACAAATCGAAAGGAAGTAATTTGTTAAGAGGCAGCCACTGCAAAATATCGTGTTTCAAGCCAAAGCCATATAATTCGATTGAGCCCTTTCCGACAAAACCGATATCGTAATTGTAGCTAGGAATGTATCTAAGGTTGACTTCCGTACCTTTAATTAAACCAACACCAGCATTAAGAGTTGGGATAGGAATGGTTTTTAAATTGATGTTTTGGTTAGGCATAACAAATTCATTGCCTTGGTAACTTATAGTAGCGCCTTCACCGCTACCTAATAGTGTTGGGGTTGAAGATGAAGAGCTGCTAAAATTGTCTAAGCTATTGGCATCAAAGGATGATAGCTCATCACTTACAGTTATGAGATTTATGCTTAGGCTAACATCAAAACCCGCTAACTTATGTGGCTTTGCCGTATTGTACCATCCTCTATTGAGCCCTGCTCCAATACTTTCAGAAAAAGGTGAAAAATAAGCTCCTAGAAAGTTAGAGGCATCTTGTATATCATTGACTACAGGATTTTGCGAAACTACATACTGCGACGTGCTTATAAATATTAAAAAGGTTAAGATTTTATTCATTCTATTGATTTTTAATCATACAAATGTATTTTTTCTACTTGTAACACTTCTTTGTTACTATTATCGTATACGAAAGCAACGACATTACAGTTACTTTTTACCCAAAAATCTTCCAAAGTATAGTTAAAAGTAAAAGAGGTGGAGGTGTTGCCTAACTCTATGCTACTTCCCCAAGTTCCATTAACTACCTTTCTTAATACGTGGTTATGTTCGTAGTCTTCTATCAAATCAGAACCATCGATTTGTTTGTCAATAATTTTATCTTCTGTAATACAAACTACTAGTTTTAAGTCATTATTAGCTTCAGACAGTCTTCTAGCTTCAATTTCGATTTGGTTGTTTGATTCAGTTATTGATAGTTCAACAGTAGGTACTTGCAAAAGTTGGTCTAAAACCTTACTTGCCCAATCAGTGTAGTTTAACAACGTATTTTCAGGGTATCCTTGTCTATCGACCATCCCTATAGGGAAGCCATCGGGTCCGAAAAAATCAGTGATTTCATTTCCTTCGTCTGTTCTAAAGTCAGTTTCAAAGACTCCGCTAGGTTGTGCAAAAGAACCAGCATGTATAGCAATACCAATCACTTTGTCAGGATATAGCTCTTCAATAGTATATAATTCTGCAGATGCAGCAGGGCAATTGGTACACTTATAGCCTGTAAAATCTTCAACAAGGACTTTTTTGCCTAGCCAAGGAAAACCTGCATTTGGATCAGTGAAATTATCATTTTCTATGGTGTCACATGAAAAACTTAAACTAACAAGAAATAGGCTTAGTAATAAATAATAATTCTTTTTCATAATTTAAAAGCTTGAAGTTATATTAAGAGTAAAACCATTCGAAGAAGGTACATTTCTACATACACCACCAACACAGAATATGCCTTCTCTAACCTTACCATATCCTAGCTCAAAACGATTTGTTCCTTTGGTATAACCACAGCTAATGTTTAAATAGTGTACTGCTTCATATGTTTTTCCTTCACTAGTATATCCGCCATTATATTGGTCAACGAAAGCAAAAAACCAGTGGGGAGAAAATGTGTATTCCACTAAACCCATCACCCAATCGCCTTGGTCTTTGTAGTATTCTTCACTTTTATCAACCGATAAGTATTGAAATTCACCTCTAATAGTATGTTTAGGTTTCATTTTGTAATTCATTTCCAGAATACCAACCCTTGCGTGAATATTTTTGCCAATATTTTTACCTTGAATAACATCTTTGTTGTAGATGATATCTAAGTAGTTGGCCATCAGTTTGACTTTTTTACTGATTTTCTTTTTTATATCAAAGTTGAAATCTCTGAAGTATAGCTCTTCATTAATAACGCTAAAAAACTTTGGGTTATGATCTCTATTGAGGGTTAACTCAGATGGGCCTCCATTTAAGCCGTTAATCCTAGAGTAATTAAAAGCGATTTGAGTGCTGTATTTTCCGCCAATTTTAGTTTTCTTTTTGAAGGTGTAATTGATTTCTCCTTGAAAGCCTAATTCTCCCATTGGCTGAGTAGCAAATGGATAAAAAGCAGCCAAAGTGTAAGCGTGTTGTTTACTAATGGCGGGAATATAGTTTAGTGTCAATTCTTTTCCTGTTCCCCCTCTTTTGGAACGGTAATCCATATTATCTACTCGGTGTGCTTCTAAAATAATTCCTAATCCTCTTTCAGAATAGCTGAGGTTGGTCATTAAAGCACTTCCTGGCGCATAATTATTGTATGTAACACTTCCTGCAGGGTCATTATATTTATAGGCGTATTCTGAGTTAAATGAAATCTTTCCTCTGTTTATTGTTGTACGAACAGCATAAGCCGCTACATTTTCGGGAAGGTTATATACAGGGTTGTTGTCTTCTTCAAAACGGCTGACAAAGCTACCTCCAAGTATTGCATTAGTCTTGCTATTTTCTAATGACGGTAAGGCATCGTTTAGATTTAACTCAGCATCTATGCCTCTGATAATGCCTGGTCCTTGTTCCCAAAATAAGCGTTGAGTAGCTACAAAACCTTTTAGTGATAATCCTTTTAATGGGCTGTATTTCAGACGTACACCATCCATTGCATTGTCGATGCCTAGCGTTTTCTCCTCATAACTTCTAAATATGAGACCATTGCCAAATTGCTCGTAGAAATTACCTACAGTAATATCTAGTCCGTTGACATTGTATTGTGCAAATCGATAAGGAATGCCATTGCCATCGAAGCGAGAGTCAAACCCTTGAAGGACGTTTAAGTAACTTTCGAAGCGAACACCAGTAGTGAAGTTGCCTTTGTTGAACCGTATGTTGGAATACGCATTCATTAGCATAGTTTCATCCACTTTTTGGGCATTTATTGCAGGGTCTTCTGAATAGCTTTGGGCACTAAAGTTAAAATCACCTTGAATGCTACCATTTTGATTGTCTTGCGCCCAATTGAGAAAAGGAATAAAACCACAGACAATAATTAGAGTTAATGTTCTCATTGTTTATTTTGATATTGCTTCAATTTCTTCATACAAATCGTATTCATCACCATCTTTATAGCCTGTGTGTTGCCAAACGATTTCTTTATTTTCGTTTAATAAAAATGTATGAGGTACTGAGCCAACGCCCATCGCTCTTTTGAGGTCTCCGTTCGGGTCAATATAAACTTCATAATCCCACATTTCGGCATTTACCTTAGGCTTTACTTTACTCATATTTCTTGCGTCGTCAATAGATATAGCGATAATTTTTACTCCTGTTTCATCTTGCCAATCTTCATAGATTTCGGCAATGTTTGATAATTCTTTGACACAAGGCTTGCACCACGTTGCCCAAAAACTAATGACAATGGGTTTGCCATCGTTATCAAAATCAGAGGTGTTAATGGTGTTATTATCTAATGTTTTTAAATCTATTTTAGGTAATGCTCTATTTTGAGAAAAAGAGATTAGACTGAATGATAATAAGGCGGTGAAAATCAAGAATTTTTTCATAGTAGTTTTTTAGTTTTTAAGCATTAAAAAAAGGTCAGCAAATTAGTGTGGCTAATCTACTGACCTTTTTTGTTATAAGCAAATTATCCTCTATTTAGTAACTGTGATTTTAGTTGTCTTTGTTTCACCATTTACAGTAAGGTGAGCAAAGTAAATACCACTAGTTAGTTGACTAACGTTTATGTTGATAGAATTATTGCCAGAATTCATACGGTGTGATTCTGAAAGAGCTACTTCCCCTAAAACGTTTACGATATCTAATCTAACATTAGAATTTTCAGAAAGATTAACTTCTATGGTAGCGTTTGTATTTACAGGGTTTGGATAGATAGAAAAACTAACTTTTTCATTTTCACCAATTGAAGATGTTCCAGCTTCAGTGTTTTCAAAATATGAATCGTCTTCATTTTCGAAATTTTGAACTGTTTGTTGAGCAATAATAACTCCATTGTTATCTTCAATAGACCAATCTCCATCAACACCACCATTAGTGTTAGTTGAAGCAGCTAGTCCATCACCATAGTAATCGGTAATCTCAAATTTGAAACAGCCTGTAGATGGAAGTGTTACATCCCATTCATAAACTTGGTTATTTCCTAATGGATTAGTAGCATCTTCAGGTGCTAACTGTCCTGTTCCTACATTTCCGGCAACAGCTTCATTACCTTCAAACCATATAACATTATTATTATCATCAGTTATCTGCATGTAGGTTTCGTTTCCATAATTGTCTGTTAGTAGATTTACAGTAACCATTTGAGAGGATTGACCCGTTGAAAAATTAACAGAATGTGTTAGGGTATTGTCATTATCATTATCATCAGATGATGTAATTTCAACGTCTATTGTTTCTCCATCAACTGTGATATTTCCGAAGTTGACAGTAGTTGTTTCGAAAAGATTTAGATTTCCACTAAAATCTTCGGTAGCGATACTTTGTCCGTTAGAACTTACTTCAACAGTAAATGAAGTTAGGTTTTCAGTACCCATATTTTGAACAACAACTGAGAAATTTCCTGAGGCACTAGCTTCGCAACCGTCAGGAAGGATATCAGTATTAATATTTAATATGGCAGCGTTAGTACCTTCAGTTTCTGTAGGACAATTTGATATGCCGTTGTAGTGAGCAGCCGCTGTCAATTGCCCTGATTCAACAAGGGTTCTGTTAGGGCAAATGGTATATATTACTGGCCAATAAGGAAGTTGATATAAGCTAGCAATATTGTCGTCATTGCTGATAGGGAAAAACACTTCATTTCCTTCTGGTGCTAACCAGTTTCCAAAATCACTATTTTCTAATTCACTGAGAGCAGTTCCACCGTCACCTTCAAACCAAAGAATCATTACATCATCAGTTGTGTTAGAGCTAACACCTGGCTCACCTGCAGGACCATGAGCTTCCCATATTTCTTCGAAAGTACCACCAATGTGATAGTTCCAGCAAGGGCCACACCAAGTAGCGCTGATATCTAAAATAACAGTATAGCCGTTATCTAAGTAATCATAAAGTCTGTGTTCATTTCCATTCACATCTGTTGTTGTGAAGTCTGGAGCGATTGATCCATCAGGCAATTGAGCAAAAGATTCAGTAGTAATGAACAATAAAGCCGATAGAATAAGTATATATGCTTTCATATTTTGTTTGTTAAGTATTAAGTTAGTTTAAGCAAATTTAATAAAAAATACCTAGAAATTGGCATTTACAGTTTAAGCTTTAGAAAAAAAAATAGCCCGAAGGCTATTTTTTAAAATTTGTTTGAAAAGAATTAATCTATTTTAATAATATTTTTTGATTGATTAAAAGACGACGATAGTATATTTACAGTGTAAAGACCACTTTTTAAATGTATCAAATCCAACGAAATTTCATTGTTGCCTTTTGATATGTCAATATCATCCTCAAATACAATTTCTCCAAGAACATTAACTATTGAAAGTTCCGCTTTTTCAGAATCCATTATGTTAGTAAATATTAGTTTAGCATTGTCATATGTAGGATTTGGAAAAATAGTAAAATCAGATTTTGATTGTTCAGACAGAGAAAGACTATTACCATCAGAATTCAATGAAAATATTTCTTTTACAGATGTGCCGAAATTAGGTTTCACTAATTGATTGATAACATCAGTACCACTGGCAACATTGTGTCCACTAATGGAGTATCCCGACTGAATATTACTTGTTCCCATGCCGTCACCAAAAGAATCGTAAACATTTAGTTCGTAACATTTTATACCCTCAGGGATAGCAACAAAATATTCAAAAGTTTGCATAGCATCTGGACCTCCAGAGCCCCCAGATCCTGTTCCTTGCTGATAAGGACCAAAACTTTTCAAGACATTGCCATTATCGTCTTTCAAATCCCATTTTGTTTCACCAGGGTAATTGTCAGTCACGATAGTGATTTTAATGGTGTTTTCTGTTTCCATAGGAGCAATTTCAACAGCTATATTTGCCTCATTGCCAACTGTATAACTGTCAGTATTTCCGTTAGCAGTCACAATTTTAACGCTATAAGTTGTATTGG
Source organism: Flavobacteriales bacterium (assembly GCA_029248105.1). NCBI lineage: Bacteria > Pseudomonadati > Bacteroidota > Flavobacteriia > Flavobacteriales > Flavobacteriales bacterium. The sequence goes on along the minus strand of JAQWJZ010000014.1, from coordinate 394 downwards.
AAGTTACATCATTAATAGTGCTAAACTCAACGGTTTCATTGGCTAGAGACGATAAGTTACCACTCCAATCCTTAGTTTCGACGGAATTATCTCCTTCTAATAACTCTAAGGTTGCACTAGTCAAATTATTAGTTCCAAAGTTTTCTATTTCTATACTAGGCGTTACACTTCCACCAGAAATACATACTTCATGCAGAATATCCGAAATTCCTGCATTATCCGAGGTGCCTGCTGCTGTAAAATTACATTTGCTTTCAAATAGACCGACTAACTGAGTTGCTGTTTTTGTTCCGAATTCATATATTTTACCATCGGGACATATACCATATACTGTCGGGTAATAGGCAATTTGTAGTGTGCTTGCAATAGAAGCATCGTCTATAATTGGGTATGG